>DASYEE010000164.1:0-5505 GCA_036499165.1 Galbitalea sp.
CACCGATCCTGTCGGCGCCGTCACCACGCCAGATGTCACTGCGACCGGGTCGGTCTTCTCGTCCGTCGTGCCGACTGCGCAGCCCGGCCAGTACCAGCTGCGCTGGATGAACGAAGCAGCCAACCCGGCCACCTTCACGGACGTCCTCAACGTCTGGCCCGAAGTGCCACGCTTCCTTCTGTCGATGGACGAGGCTCGTCTCGCGGTCGGCAGCCTTCCGCCGTTGGCCGGCCGCGACCAGCTGCTTCGACTCTTCAACGCTTCCGGGACGATCGTCCTGGAAGACGTCGTCGGGACCATCCTGCCGCTACCTAAGACCCAGACGACCAACGGCGGACGACCAGCCATCGTCCTGTGGCACAAGATCACCCCGGACACCACAGTCACCGTGACCGTGGACGGCACAGCTTGGCAGGACGACGCATTCGTAATCGACGCCGCGGCCGCGATCGTCTACGCCAAGTCGGGCTGGTTCCCCAAGGGCATCCAGAACGTCGTCATCGAGTACTCGAGCGGCGCACCCGTCATACCGGCCAACCTGCAACAGGCCGCGACCGAGCTCATCCGCCACCAGTACCAGGTCGGCTACCAGGCCGTGCACGCCGAGTGGAGCACCGACCCCTCCGGAGACGACCAGCTCGCCGAAACGCCGAGCGGGTTCCTGATCCCGCGCCGCGTCATGCAGCTGTGCCGCCCGACGCCGAAGCTGCCCGGGTTCTGATGCCCGGTTCGAGCAGCGCGACTGCCGCGCATGACTTCAAGAAGACCTTCCGCGATCTCATCGCGGTACTCTTCGCGGACGACGACAACACATCATCGGTGCTGGTCAAGTTCGGCCGGCCGAGCAGGTTCCTCGTCGACGACGTGGTCTCGTTCGGCCGCCTCAGCTCCGAGCAGGATCCGGCCACAGCCGGCACGAACCGTTCGCGCGACGAGGTCCTCCAGCTGGACATCACCATCTCGTGCTTCGTAGCTGGCGACGACGACCAGGAAGAGGTCGCGTCCGATCGTGCGTACGACTTGCTGGAACGGATCGAGTTCTTCGCCCGCTCGACCGACCCGACCATCGGCAACACCGTGCGCGAGTGCGCCCTAGTCAGCCACGAGTCCGACGGCATGAGCCCCAAGACCACCGTCAAGACCGGTCGCAACATCTTCCTCACCGCCACGTTCGAAGCCAAAACCCGCATCACTGGCCGCACCCTCTGAAGGAGCACTCCATGAGCGCCGAAGACACCACCGTCACTCTCAAGCACCACTCGCACGCCGGCCGCCTCTGGATCAACGGCGTCGGCGAGGTCGACCCCGACGAAGAGTTCGAGGTCTCAACCGCCGAAGGCTGGACGCTGCTCGAGCAGAGCGACCTGTACGAGCAGGTCGCCGGCCCCACGCCGCCTCCGCCCGCCACCGGCCTCGAGAAGCACACGGTCGCCGAGCTCCAGGATCTCGCACGCGGGGCGGGCATCGAGGCCCTGCCGGGCTGGAAGAAGCAGGACTACGTCGACGCGCTCGCCGCCGCGGCCGCGAACACCGAGGAGGAGTCGAAGTGACCACTCAGCAAGATGCCCAGATCGGCTTCAAGAAAGAGTCCGTCTGGGCTACGCCCGTCACGCCGGATGTGTTCCCGGAGTATGTCGCCGAGGACCTCGACTGGAACCCGCAGTTCGCGCAGGGCGCCGGCCTCAAGGTCGGTCGCCGCGTCGACGCCGACAGCCGCAATGTGCTCGTCAAGGACGACGTCGGCGGCTCCTTCACGGTCGAGCCGCACACCAAGGGTCTCGGCCGACTCATCGAAGCGGCGCTCGGCGGCACCGGCGCCTCGACGGTCGCCAGCACGCCGGCGTACCAGCAGCTGTTCACGCCAACAAGCACCGATGACCTCAGTTCGTACACGATCCAGAAGGGGCTTCCGCTCGTCGGAGGGGGAGCTTCGCAGCCGATGACCTTCGCCGGCATGGTGTGCTCGGGCTTCGAACTGCAGGCGGGCAACGGCGCCATTCCGACGCTGAAGTTCAACTGGCTCGGCAAGGCCGTCGACACGTCGACCGGGCTGGCCACGGCGTCATACGTCACGGATGACGAGCTGTTCTCCTTCATCCACGCCTCGTTGACCCTTGGCGGCTCAGTCACCCCACCGAGCACGACGGCCCTGGCTTCCGGCGGCACCGCTGCGAACGACATCCGCGAGTTCAACCTGACCTACTCCAACGGCCTCGACGCCAACGGGTGGAACATGGGCTCGACAGGCAAGCGCACCCGCAAGCCCAAGCTCGGCAAGCGGGTCATCACGGGCTCGTTCGTCGCCGAGTTCGACGCAACCACGATCAGGGATCTATACCTCGCGCGGACGTCAACGCCGCTGGTGTTCACCCTGACCAGCCTCAACGCGATCACCGGGGCCTACTACCCGGCGTTCCAGATCTGCCTCCCCGCGATCAAGCTCGACGGTGAGCTGCCCAAGACCAACGGGGGCGACGTCGTGACACTGTCTGTCGGGTTCACCATCTACGACAATGGCACAGCGGCGCACCCGGTCTACGTGGCCATCGTCACCACCGAGACCTCGATCTGATGTTCACCCCGCGCTCGCGCGGGGTGCAGGTTGTCATCGACCCGACCGAGTGGATGCGACTCAAGCGAGATCTCGACAAGTTCGACCCCGCGCTCACCCGCGCCCTTCGAAAGAGGATCCGAAACGCGGGCAACGTCGCTGCCGAAGCCGTCAAGAAGAAGCTGCGCGAGGAGACCCCCGGCGGCAATCCGTCCGGCCCCGGGCGCCAAGCATTGATCGACGCGACCCGGGTCACGGTCTCGTTCGGCAAACGGTCCGCCGGCACCCGCATCGTCACCTCGAGCTCGAAACTCGCGCCCGAGCACCAAGGCCTGCTCAACGTCTACAACAAGGAGACGTTCCGTCACCCCGTTTTCGGCAACACCGAGGTCTGGGAAGAGCAGCAGGGTCGCGAGTACTTCAGCGCCGCCATCAAAGAAGTCATGGGCACCGAGATCACCAACGAAATCCGTGCCGCCCTCGACGAGGCGGTCACCGCAATAGGAGGAAGAGGCCGTTGAGACTACTCATCGACGACACCGAATACGACGTCAACCAGGCGCTCGACAACGCCAAGCTCGGAGACCTGATCAAGCTGAAGGTGTCCACCATGGGCATGCTCGGCGAGGGATCCGCCGGCGTCACCGTCCCCTGGACGCGCGCCAAGTTCAACCAGGGCATGTCAGCAATGGCAGCAGCCGACACCCTCGCCCTAGGCGAGGAGGCGCTGCAGTCGGATTCCGAGTTCCTGCTCGCCATCGCCGCCATCATCTGGCTCGCCAAACGCAACAACGGCGAAACCCTGAGCATCGACGATGCTCTCGCCCGCCAGTTCGACGACTTCCAGTTCAAGTTCGATCCCGCCGACTTCGTGCAGGAGAGTGCCGACCCAAAAGCGCCCTCATCCGAGGTGGCCGCGTCGCCCGCAACGGAGGCGCCGACGAAGGCTTCGACGACCTAGAGGAATCCATCTGGGAATGGTTGCCGATCCTCGCGCAGGTGTTTCCCGGCGCCGGCATCACGGTGCACAACGTCTACGACACCCACTACCGCTGGTGGCGCCGATTCGTGCTCCTCGCGAAAGCGCAACTCGCAGCCCGCGAAGCACAGATCAGGGCGGTGAACGCCACAAGACGGAGGTGACGCGTGCCCGCCAAGCAGCTGACATTCGACATCTTCGGCCGCGACGTCACCGCCAGCAAAACCATCGCCGGTGTTGGCAACGCAGCCACACGCGTTCAAGCCCCATTCCTCAAGCTCGGCGGAGTCATCGCCGGCGCGTTCGCCGTCGACAAGATCCTCGACTTCGCCAAGACCAGCGTCAGCGCCTACGCAGAAGCACAGGCTCAAGAAACCAAGCTTTCTGACGCCGTCGAACGCTATCCGGCGCTCAAAGGTGCAAGCCTCAAGGCGCTCCACGCATTCAACACCGAGCTCGAGCACAGCACCCGCTTCGACGACGACGCCCTCGCCGTCGCCGAAGCGCAGCTTGCTCAGTACGGCCTCAACGCGGCGCAGTTGAAGAAGCTGATCCCGCTCGTCGCCGACTATGCGGCGAAGACCGGCACGGACGTCTCTGATGCCTCGGAGACCCTCGGCAAGGCTCTCCTCGGCCAGGGGCGCGCGCTCAAGGGCGTCGGCATCAACTTCAAGGACACCGGCTCGGTCGCCGGCAACTTCGGCGAGATCGTCGACGGACTGTCCGACAAAGTCGGCGGCTTCGCGAACAAGGACGTCCAGAACGCCGACGGCAAGCTCGCGAACCTCAAGAACCGCGTCGGCGACGTCGAGGAGAACATCGGCCAAGCGCTGATCCCGACCCTCGGCAAGCTCGCCGACCTCGCGGAGAAGGACGTCCTCCCCAAGGTCACCAAGTTCTCGAACTGGTTCTCCAAAGAGGGCGGCCCCGCGCTCGAGCGCTACGCGCCCAAGATCGAACACTTCCTCGTCGAAACCGGCCAAGACGTCGCGGCGCTGGTCAAGTCCTTCGCCCCGCTCGGCGGCGTCGCACTCGGCGGTCTCGGCGTTGTCATCCACCTGGTCGAACAGATCGACCCCAACGACCTCGTCACCCTCGTCACGGCCGCCACAGGCGCGTACACCGCCTTCCGGCTATGGGGAGGCCTGCAGCCCATCATCAGCGGCGTCGCCACTTCCCTCGGGGCTGTCGCAGTAGCCGAGGATGCCGCCTCCGGATGGATCGGGATCCTCGCCGGCGGCATCGGGCTGATCGCCGGCGCGTTCCTCGGCGCCCAGCAACCCAGCCAAGACGCCGTCCAGGTGCAGCAGGACTTCGCTGGCGCGCTCGAGCAGTCGAACGACGCGATCGACAAGAACGTTCGCCTCCTCGCCGCGAAGAAACTACAGGAAGACGGCGCATTCAAGGCGGCCAACGCTCTCGGAATCTCGAACGGTCTGCTCGTCAAGGCGGTGATCGGCAACGCGGGCGCGCAAGACGAGTTGAACAAGAAGCTCGACGCACAGAAGGACAAGTACACCCAGCTACAGATCGACGAGGCCCATATCGCCGCAGGGCGGAGCGGGCACACGAACGCGGTCATCGTCGAAACCGACGCGCTCAAGACTCTGACAAGCGTCTACGGCACCGTCAGCGGCGCGATCGACACGCAGCTGACCAAGAACCAAGTTCTCAAGCAGGCCGTCGCCGACTCAACCGATACCGCAGCGGAAGCCAAGACGGTGTTCGACGGCCTCGGCCGCAGCATCAAAAACATTCCCTCAATCGTCGCATCCACAATCACCATCCACATGACCACGGGCGGCAACGGCGCGGTCTTCTCTGATGCCCGCAACACGGTGCTGTCATCGCTACAGAAACACGCCGCCGGCGGCTCGATCTTCGGCCCCGGCACCTGGACCTCCGACTCCGTGCCCATCCTCGGGTCCACGGGGGAGGAAGTCATTCGTGCCGCCTCAGCATCCAAACCCGGCGC
>DASYEE010000165.1:0-33874 GCA_036499165.1 Galbitalea sp.
TCCGCGCCAGGCTGGCGTTTCTTGGGTTCTCGTGCTGTGAGCAGGATTGGCCCGGATGTTTGTTGGGGACTTGTCACAGCTGATTTCTGCAACTGGAGTGGACAGGCCTGTCTCTATCAACGATGTCCTGAACTCGGACACGACGCCGAGGACGTATTCGGCGAGCTGGTCGGGCTGTTGTACTAGCCGAGGATGCGCCTGGGCCAGGCGATCAGGCGGCTGCGGCATGATGGATGCCATGGCTCGGACGACTCGCACTGGCCCGCGCGCGCGCCCTGGCGCGCTGGTCACGGTGGTCACCGTTGTCGTCGCGGCCCTTGCCGTGGTTGCGCTGGCTGGCTGCACGAGCGCTGTCGTGAAACCGCATCCTGCCGCGAGTTCCCCGAGTCCGGCAAGCCCACACTCTCCAGCGCGCCCGGCCACACCTCCCGACTCACGCGTCGCACTCGGCTGCTCGGATCTGTTGTCGAGCGCAGACCTCGGCCATCTGTTCACCGATCGAATGCAGGCCGTGAATCCGGCGGGCCCACAGCTCGACGCGGGGTCGGGGATCCCCGCGACCTACTACGAGCAAACGGCCGGGGGCGTCGATTGTGCGTGGAGCAACGGCAAGGCGAATAACGGCAGCGCGGCCATCGCAGCGATGACGGCAACGATGACCGTGCTGCCGAACGCTACCGCCGACTGGGCGAAATACCGGGCAAAATATCATCTGCCGTCCAACCGGCAGGCGTTTTGCAGTGGCGACACGTCGACCGCCGCCTGCTTCCTCCAGTCGCTCGTGAACGGCTACTGGGTCACAGCCGACTACGAGAACGTCGACGTCAAGCTGGCGAGCAGCACGTCGCCGGTGGTCGGCGCAGTGAAGCCCGTGTTAGCGGCCGCGGAGGCGCGTCTCGCCAGTCTCCCGCCATCGGAACCGAGTGCCGGCGCCGCACCCGGCGCATCCGCGGGACTGCCGGCAAACTGCGCGGGGTACCTGACGCCGGCGGAGGTGAAGAAAGCCCTCGGCACCACCGCGACCATGGCGTTTGGCGGCTCGGGTGACAACTGGAGCGTCTCGGCAGCCGCGGAGCAGCGCAGCGGAGTGCCGTTCTGCTCGCTCTCCCCCGCCGGGTCTGAGGACTCGTACGGATACGTCGCGGTGCTGCCGGCCGGAGCCTGGGCCGCGGCAGATGCGGTGACCCTGACCGGCGCAAAACGGCTCGCGGTGACTGGGCTCGGCACGGATGACAGTGCGACCGCCTACGTCAATCCGACGACAAACGCGGTGATCGTCGACCTCGTGCTGAACGGCAACTGGATCGAGGTCGACGTCGTGAAACTCGACGCAACCGCGGCGATTCCTGCCGCCAGCGTCGCCCCGGCCACCAGCGCCATCCGGATCGCGCGCGACATCGTCTCGCGAATCGGTTAGCGCCAACCTGGGGGCGAACTAGAACGTGCCGCCGATCTTCTCCAGCCGCGCGATGCGCTCAGGAATCGGGGGGTGAGTGCCGAACAGCTTGGCCATCAGGCCAGGCTTATTAGGGTCGGCGATCCACATGTGCGCCATGCTCGAATTCTGCCGCGCGACCGGGCGACCGTACTGGCCGAGCTTATTGAGCGCGCTCTCGAGCTCCGGCGGGTTACGGGTAATCATGGCGCTCGACGCGTCGGCGAGGTACTCACGCTGGCGCGAGATCGCGGCCTGGATGAGTGCCGCGAGAATCGGCGAGATGACGAGGGCAACGAGGCTCAGCACGATGATGATCGGGTTGCCGCCTCCGCCTCCGCCATTGTTGTTATTGCGGTTGTTGCCGCCGAGGCCGCCGAAGAAGCTCAGCCGAAGCAGGATGTCGGCGATGAAGCCGATCGCCACGACCAGGCCAAAGACGAGAGTTGAAACCCGGATGTCGTAGTTCTGCACGTGGCCCATCTCGTGAGCCATGACGCCCTCGAGCTCGGAGTCGTCCATCAGGTCGAGGATCCCCGTGGTTGCCGCGACGGAGGCGTGCTTGGGGTCGCGCCCGGTCGAGAACGCGTTCGGCGCCGGGTCATTGATGATGTAGACCTTCGGCATCGGAAGACCAGTGGTGATCGACAGGTTCTCGACGATGCGGTACAGGCGCGGGTTGTCGGCCTTCTGGATCTGCTGGGCGCCCGTGATGGCGAGCGCCTGCCCCGAGGCGGCGAAGTACTGGACGAGCGTGTAGATGCCTGCGCCGATGACCACAGCGATGAAGATCGAGTAGTTGCCCTGCTGGCCGCGGCCCCAGATGTAGTTGACCGCGAAACCGATCGCGGCGATCAGCACGAGAAACAGCGTGATGATGAAGACGGTGTTCCGCTTATTGGCGGCTATCGCTCTATACATGGACTTCTAGCGCTGCGAGTTAGAACTGCACGCGCGGCGGCTCCGCGATCGACGCGGAGTCCGCAACCTCGAAGAAGTCGCGGGCGGTGAAGCCGAGACGCTTGGCGAAGATATTGTTCGGGAAGATCTTGATCTTGGTGTTGAGTTCGCGCACACCACCGTTATAGAACCGGCGCGAGGCCTGGATCTTGTCTTCGGTGTCGACCAGCTCGGCCTGCAACTGCAGGAAGTTCTGATTGGCCTGGAGCTGCGGGTACGCCTCAGCGACCGCGAAAATGCTCTTCAGGGCACCCTGCATCTGGTTCTCGGCCGCAGAGGCCTGCGCGGGCGTCGTGGCGTTGACTGTCGCCGCACGGGCCTGTGTCACGGCCTCGAAGACGCCGCTTTCGTGGGCTGCGTAGCCTTTGACGGAGTCGACCAGGTTGGGGATCAGGTCGGCACGACGCTTCAGCTGTACCGTGATGTCACTCCACGCCTCGTCCACCCGTACGTTCAGCGTCACGAGCGAGTTGTAGGTCGCCCAGATGATGATGCCGATGATCACGAGCAGCACGACAATGACGCCGATGATGATGAGGGTGGTAGCCATGCCTAGAACTATAGGGGACCGACGTGCGGGTCACACCGGCATTTCCCGTGCTCACAGCGAACGCCAAACTGGCATCCAGCCAGCATCGGAACCAGATAGTTAGCTATTACCTATGCCCATAGAAACCTCACAGGCACTACTTTGAGGCATGTCGAAATCCCACGCCATCACGGCGACCCTGAGCGCCGCCGCGGTCGTGGTCGCGCTCGGCGCATGCGCTCCCGGATCGCCGAAGCTGACGACCTTGCCGACCGGTGCCGCGTCGCCGTCAAGCGCCGCCTCCCCCATGCCGACACCGACACCGACCGCGGCGGCTCTTGCGGTCGCGCAGGTGCGGATCCCATTCGGTTGTGAGGATGCAGCCCCGGCGAACCAGCTGAGCGCTGCGATGGGCACTCCCCTGGTCCTCGAGACGACGGCCGAGACCTGGCGGGACGCGGCCGAGCTTCGACCGTACGCGTTCGTGCAGGCGGGCGCCCTCGACTGCAGCTGGTCGACGCATCCTGGGCAATCCGGCAACTTCACGAACTACCGGGTCCTCGTTGCGCCGGATGTGACTGCTGCGAAGTGGACACAGTACAAGGTAGATGGGCTCACGGCCTCCGCCCCAGCGACTCCTTATGGCGGCAACTCCAACCTGCACTGTTCGACCACGCCGGCAAACATGCGGTGCTCGTTGACGGCGTACATCGGCACGACCTTCGTCTCGGTCACGGACTTCTCGACGGCCGTCACGAAGAGCCTCAGTTCCGCCGCGACGTTTGCCCGGTTCGAGCCCCTCTTCACCACGCTGGTGAACGAGGTGACGAGCGCCACCATCGTGGAGCCGGGTTTCGCCGATGCCCTGGCGAAGCCGGTGACGTACTCGAGTGAGTTCACGATCTCCGACGCCGCGATCTCCGTCGCGGTGGGGGTGCCGAACTTCACGTTCCACTCCGAGGCGTGGGGGCCGATCATCGACGAGGACGGCCCTGAGATCGAGCCGGAGGAGCCGGTGAACTTCCGCTGGGAGGGTGGCGGAGGTGGCAACAGCAGCATCGGCAATTTCACCATCGGGATCGAGGTGCTTCCGGCGGGGGCGTGGGCGTATCCCGACATCGTGAGCGCATCGAGCACACTGCCCGGCCTCGCGACGATCTCGGGCGTCGGAAACCAGGCCGTTGTCTTCTCGCCGACCGCGGCATCGAGCGCGACCCACCGCATCCTCATCGCCACGAGCGGACACAACCTGTTCTCGATCGACCTCTCCGTCGACCACGCGAAGCCGGGCCAGGACTACACCGCCATCGCGGAAAAGCTGGCACTGGCCGTCATGAGCGGCATCGGCAGCTGAGAGAGGCTGGCAGGATGGGCGTATGTCTTCGTCCCGCGCTGCCCGGTATGTCTCCGACCTGACCGCGATCGTCGAGGATTTCCCGACCGCCGGAATCACCTTCCGCGACCTGACGCCGGTGTTCGCTGACGGTGACGCGCTTCGCACGATCACGGATGCCCTCGCCGAGCCGTTCGAGGGGCGGGTGGATGCGATCGCCGGGGTCGAGGCTCGCGGCTTCGTCCTCGCCGCGGCCGCAGCCTATGCGCTGGGCGTCGGCGTGCTGATTATTCGCAAGCCAGGAAAGCTTCCGCAAGAGGTGCTGAGCGAGAGCTACGACCTCGAGTACGGAAGTGCGACCCTGCAGGTGCAGCCGTCCACGCTGCCCAAGGGTTCGCGCGTTCTCGTCCTCGACGACGTGCTCGCGACCGGTGGCACGCTCGCCGCCAGCACCAGCCTCATTGAGCGTGCCGGCTGGAGCGTCGCCGGGGTCAGCGTGGTGCTCGAGCTGACGGCCCTGAACGGACGGGCGGCGCTGCCCTGTCGCGACATCCGGTCGCTGCTCGCGGTTTAGCCGCGCCCCGCTACCCGCGCAGCGCCAATACCGCCAGCGCGACCAGGCCAAGCGCCAGCGTTGCTATGGCAACGAGCGCGGGCATCGCCCCGCCAACCGGGATTCCGGGGCCGCGTCGGTACCGGCGCTCCGCCGCCACGAAGACGACAGCGGCGATCGCGAGAGCGATGGCCGCGGGCAGATAACCCCACAGCCCGAGCAACTGTGGGAAGACCTTAAGCGCGATAACACCGCCCACTCCCATCGACAGGGCGGTTCTGCGCCAGGCGAGAGCGGTGCGTTCGGGCTGAAGCCCGGCATCAAAGAGCGGGCGAGAGGAGTCTGTCATCGTTGCGTCACAATCGCTGGTGAATTCGCCCTATTTGACCGCGAGTCCGAGCCCAACAAGCGCGCCGACCACGATCACGACGACGGCGAGCGGCAGCGCCAGCCACGGTGACGGCAGCGGTCGCGACTCCCGAAGCGCTCGCTCGGCCGCCTGCCAACCGATCCAGGCCTGGATCGGCGTCGCGATGCCCGCGACGACGAGGATGATCGATGCCGCGAGTCGAAACCCGGGCTGAACCCCCGGAACAAGTGCCTCGAGCGCCACTCCGCCGGCGATGAACGCGAGTGAGGTGCGAATCCACGCAAGAAACGTGCGCTCGTTTGCGAGAGTGAACCGGGCATCCGGTTCGCCCCCCCGGCTGTACAGGGATGCGGGGAATCGGCGGCGCTCAGGCACCCAGCACACGCTCCAGATACCCGTTTGCGAACACCCGATCGGGATCGAGCCGGTCCCGCACCTTCAGGAAGTCGTCGAAGTGCGGATAGACGGGCGCAAGATCGGCGGCCGTCCGCGTGTTCATCTTGCCCCAGTGCGGCCTGCCATCGTGCGCCTTCATGATCTCCTCCACGGCGGCGAAATACTCCATCGGATTCTCACGATAGTGCCGATGGACCGCGATGTACCCGGTCTTCCTGCCAGCGGCAGTCGACATCCAGAGGTCGTCCGCAGCGGCCGCGCGCACCTCGATCGGGAACGAGACCGTCCAGCCCCTCTGCTCGATCATGGCATCGATCTCGCGCAGGACCTCGGGGACTTCTGCCTGCGGAATCGCGTACTCCATCTCGCGGAACCGCACCCGGCGCTCGGTCGCGAAGGTGTTGTGAGAGTGGTCGGTGAATTCGCGATTGCCCCAGAGCTTCGCCGAAAAACGGTTGATGGCCGGCGTCGTCTTCGGGAACGCGCGCTGGAAGTTCGTCGTCGCCGAATACAGGGTGTTTGCGACCAGGCTGTCGTCCACCCATCGCTTGAAGGGGTTCAGCGGGGCGAGATCAGCGCCGCCGGTGAGCCGCGTGCTGGTCTTGGTCGCAGCGACTTTAGTGTGCGCAAACCAGTAGAACTCGAAGTGGTCTGTGCTGTCGATGCGGTCCTGCCACTCGGACAGCACGCGCTCGAGCGGCTCTGGGCGTTCGACGAGGTTTATCGCGAAGCTTGGGACGCACTCGATGGTGAGATCGACGAGCACGCCGAGAGCCCCGAGTCCGACCGAGACAGCCGGGAGCAGCTCCGCGTTCGCGGTCGCGTCGATCGCGAGGAGTTCCCCCTCACCGGTGACGAGCGTCGCACCCGTGATGCGCGTTGCTATGCCACCGAAGTCCGCCCCGGTTCCGTGGGTTCCGGTTGAGGTAGCCCCGCTGATCGTCTGGACGTCGATGTCGCCCATATTCTGCAGGGCGAGCCCGAGTGGGCCGAGGAGCGGCGGGAGATCGTGCAGGACCGTGCCCGCGCCCAGCGTCACGTTGTGACCGGTCGAACGAACGACCCCGCTAAGACCGGACATGTCGAGCTGGATGCCCGGAGCGACCGCGATCCCGCTGAAACTGTGGCTCGTCCCGACCGGTTTAACTCGCAGGTTGCGTTCGCGCGCGGCACGCACGATGGACTGCACCTCGTCGGCCGAGGTTGGCCTCAGGCGTTCGACCGGAACGATGCTCTCGCTGCGACCCCAGTTCTGCCAGCGCGCCGCAGGAGGTTTCCCGGCCACTAGAGGAACGCCTTTCCCTCGCCGCGGTAGGTCGGCACCGTCTCGACGATGCGACCGTCGTCGACGATCGCGAACGCGTCGAGGTGCTCGCTGAGTTCGCCAGCCTTGGTGTGGCGCAGCCAGACGCGGTCGCCGATACCGAGGGCGGCAGCGGCAGCGCCCCGCAACGGGGTCTGCACCTCGCCTGCCATCTCTCGCGGCACCATCGTGAGGCCGGTCGGCCAGGCCAGCTGCGGCATCCGGTCGCCCGTCGGGGGACCGGACGCGATCCAGCCGCCGCCGAGCAGCGTCGCCATATCCGCGCGCGGTTTCCGCACGACGCTCATGGCGAAGGCCGCAGCCGGCGCCGGCGAGAAGTGCGTGTACTGGTCGAAGAGGTGTGGCCCGAAGAGTCCGCTGCCGGCGGCGATCTCCGTCACGGACGAGTCGGCCGAAGTGCTCTCGAGCGATCCGGTACCGCCTCCGTTGACGAACTCGAGGTCGGCGACATCCCGCACAGCGGCGACGGCCTTTCCCCGGCGATCGGCGAGTTCGGTCGCGGAGCGACGCTGGATCCAGCGCACCGCCGCACCGCGCGCTTTCGACGCCGGCTTGTTGGCGAGGCCTGCGATCTGGGCCTCGTACCCCATCATCCCGACGAGCGTGAAGCCGGGGCGACTCACGACGACCTCGGCGAGGGCACGAGCGGCGGGGACCGTGTGGATCGGTGAACGGTAGACACCCGTGTGGCCGAGCACGGGGGCGTCCCACGACGAATCGAGCTCGATGGCGACCCGAATACTCTCGCGCCTGGCCGGAGCGATCACCGAGTCGACGAAGTCCAGGTGCTCGACCGAGTCGACCATGATCGTCACGCGGGATGCGAGCTTCGGGTCGGTTGCAAGCACATACAGTGCTGCGCGATCGGCACTCGGGTAGCCAACCACGACATCCTCGATCGTGTCCGCCAGCCACAGTGCCTCCGGGAGCGTGTACGCGAGGACGCCCGCATACCCGGGTAGCGCGAGCACCGCGTCGGTGACTGCTCGCACGCGCACCGACTTGCTCGCGACGCGAATGGTCTTGCCGTCAGCTCGGTCGAGCATGTCGTACGCGTTGGCGGACAGCGCGGCAAGCGAGATTGCGCCGAGGGGGGTATCGAGTTCAGCCGTCGCCCGGGTGAGCTCGCCCCAGTATTGCTGGGGGGTGGTCCATGGGCGTGTTGCTGGGGGAACCAGGATCACAGGCTGTCTACCGTCACTTCACGCTCTTGATCGAGATCATCGCCAGGCCGCCGAGGATCGCGAGGACGCCGGAGGTGACGAACAGCGCGGTGAACCCTGCGCCCTCGCCCGCGGTGCTTGACGCACCGGTCGAGACCGTGCCGATGAGCGAAAGCTTCGCGAAGAGCACCACAACGCCGGCGCCGAGGAGCGGGCCGACGGCCTGCGGAACCGCGGTGGCGATGTTCATGATGCCGAGGTCCTTGCCTCGGGAGTGCGCGTCCGGCAACACCTGTGTCGCGAGCGCCTGGTCGACAGCCATGTAGCAGCCGTAGCCGATGCCGAGAAGCCCTGCGGCGACCACGGCGACGTTGAAGACCGGGACAAACGCGAGGATAAGCGCAGCAGCGGCCTGGATGTAGGCGGAGATGTAGACGAAGATCTTGCGCCGACCGATGCGGTCACTCACACGGCCGAGAACGAGCGCCGCGATGACGAAGAAGATCAGGTAGACCACGGTGAGAAGAAGCAGGCCGTTGATCGCGTTATTCGAGGAGAGATGCAGCCCGTACTGCAGGAAGTACAGCAGCAGTGTGGTTCCCAGCGCGTTTCCGAGATTGACGAGGATGCGGCCAAGCAAAGTCCAGCCGAAGTCCGGGTGAGTCACGGGGTTGATCCAGAAGCCGGCGAGGATCGTTCCGAGGCCGCCGCGTGGGCGCTGGTCCTTCCGCAGCGGCTGGTCCGGCAATGTGGCGATGAATGGAAGCGAGAGAACGACGACCAGGATCGCGACGAGCGGGTATCCGAAGGCCTGCTGGGCCGACACGCTGGCCCAGATCGACGTGACCAGCGTGAGGCCGAGAATCGTGCCGATCGCCTGCGGCGCGGAGATCCAGCCCGAGACGAACCCACGCTGACCCACGGGCACCTGGTCGGACAGCGTCGCAGTGGTTGCTGCCGAAGCGATCGAGAATCCGATGATCGAGGTCGACCAGAAGATGCCGACGCCGAGGATGGTGGTCTGAAGGCCCAGCAGCGCAAGGGAGATCGCGAACACGAGCACGCCAGCGAAGATCCAGGGGCGACGACGACCGAAGCGAGAAGTCGTGCGGTCAGAAAGCGCGCCCGTCAGCGGGAAGGCCAGGAGCGCGCAGGCTCCCGCGATTCCGGAGATGATGCCGAACGCGAGAACGTTATCCGTCCAGGAGTGGCCGTTGACGACATCCTCGACCTGTTGCGGCAGGAGAAGCTGGATGGGCGTGAGCTGCGCCATCCAGATTCCGAGCCACGCCATGGCGAAGAGCGCTATCCATCCGCCGCCCACCCTGCGAGTCGGCTCTGCGAACGGCGATCGTGTTACCGGGGCTACTGGGGTTGTCATTGGCGACTCCTTGGGCGTCGGTGGACGTCGCGCGCACGGCGGGTTACACGACGAAGCAAGATTAGCGCCAAGTGTAATAGTGAAGCGGTTTCGCGAATGCCCCCCAAACGCGTGTCGCCGCGTGGCGCTGAGGTGCCCCCGGCGACAAGTGCCATCTAATTCGGCGGAGACACGAACGTCCGATAGCCGAGTAGCAACCAACCTCCAGACCAACCGTTCTTCTCGCGCGGTTGGTCCTCTTCTGGCTCTCGTCGGCCTTCTGGCCGGTTGCGCAGGGGCCACGCCGTCGCACACGCCTTCCCCAACCCATCATCCGGACGCTGCACCGACCGTGACTCCGACGCCGACCACCGCGAGCGCCCCCCGCTCACGTGTGCAGCTCGGCTGCGCCGACTTGATCGAACAGGCTCCCCGACCCGCGATTGCTGGCGCTCGAGTGCAATTGGTTCAAGCAGGACAGTGCGACCGCCGGCGCGGAACTCCAGGTAGATGTCGCCCCGGATGCCGAGTCGGCGTTACGCCCACGTTCAGCGGAACCACATCGACCATCGGACTTGTCGGCCCCTGTGGCGCCGGCAATGGGAAGAGCAAATCCTCTGGTTACCTTCAAATCATGTTGCTCGCGGGAGGATCGTGGGCCGTTCCGTCTTTCAATCACGCCTCGACCGGCGGAGTCAAGCGCAGTCGAGGTCGCTTTCAACGACCCGGGTGTCGCCAAACGTGCATCAATGCTCGCCGCGTTCGCGAAGGCCCTGACGGAGGACTGAGCGGTCTGTCCGTTGCGGGTCTGAGTGCGGCTACCGATCGCTAACCCACTTCGGCGCGGGAGCGCGCCGCGAGGCGGACCTCCACACGGCGCGTCAGCCCCGACTTCGGACAATTTGCCGATCGTCTTCCGCAGTACCCCGACTGGGACTCGAACCCAGACTCGGACGATTTTAAGTCGTCTGCCTCTGCCATTGGGCTACCGGGGCGCTGCCCGAAAGCCTAGCGCGCTGTTACTTTGCGGCCGCCGCCGGTGCCTTGCGCGCACGAGCGGGAGCCTTGACCGCAGCGGCCGGAGCAGCCGGAGCAGCCGGTGCAACGGCCGGCTTGGCCTCGGCGTCGGCCGGTGGCTTCGGACGCGACGCGAACTCCTCGAACGCGGCGCGAGGGTTGTCGCGGGCGATCGTGCCGACGGTGTCGCGGCCGAGCAGGAAGTTCAGGATCCAGTTCGAGAACACGCGGATCTTGCGCTCCCACATCGGAATCGCGAGACCGTGGTAGCCGCGGTGCATGAACCACGCGATGAGGCCCTTGAACGCGAGGTTTCCCGACTGGAATACACCCGTGTAGAGGCCGATGCTGGCGACCGCGCCCGCGTTCTTGTGGAAGTAGTCGGCCGGCAGCTCACCGCGGAGCACCGCGACGAGGTTCTTGGCGAGGCGCTTGCCCTGGCGAACCGCGTGCTGCGCGTTCGGCACGGTGTAACCGCCGACGCCGCCGCCCGTCAGGTCTGGCACGGCACTGACGTCACCCGCACCCCACGCGTCCTCGATGATGTTCTCGCCATCCGTGACTCGCAGGTCGGCGCGCACACGGAGGCGGCCACGCTCGTCGATCGGCAGGTCGGTGTTGCGCAGCATCGGGCTCGCCATGACGCCGGCCGTCCAGACAATCAGGTCTGACGAGAACGTCTCACCGGTCGACAACTGGATGTTGCCGTCGACCGCCGAGGTCAGCTGCGTCTCGAGGTGCACGATCGCGTCGCGCTGGGCGAGGTTCTTGAGCACCCAGTAGCTGGTCTTCAACGACACCTCGGGCATGATCCGGCCCATGGCCTCGATCAGGTGGAAGTGCGTGTCATCGATCGTGAGGTGCGGGTACTGCTTCAGCAGCGAACTGGCAAGGCTGCGCATTTCGCCGAAGATCTCGATGCCGGCGAACCCGCCACCTACGACCACGAAGGTCAGGAGGCGGTCACGCTCGGCTCCGGGCGGCAGGGTGGATGCGCGCTCGAAGTTGTCGAGGAGCCGGTCGCGAATTGCCGTGGCCTCCTCGATCGTCTTCAGGCCGATCGCCTGGTCTGCGACGCCCGGGATCGGGAATGTGCGCGAAACCGAACCGGCGGTGACGACGATGACGTCGTACTCCTCTTCCCACGGTTCGCCGTCGGCCGGGGTGATCACGACCGTCTTCGCGGCGTGGTCGATCTTCGTGACCCTTGCCGCGACGACGCGCGTGGTTGGCAGGTGGCGGCGAAGCGGGACGACTGCGTGGCGTGGCTCGATGGAGCCGGCGGCGACCTCAGGCAGGAACGGCTGGTACGTCATGTACGGAAGCGGGTCTACGACCACGACCTCCGCCTCGCCGCTGCGGAGCCATTTGTCGAGCTTGAGAGCAGTGTAGAAACCGGCGTATCCGCCGCCGACGATCAGGATTTTTGGCACGGGGGAAAATCTCCTTGGTGGTGGAAGTCACCTTAAATCTAGTCCCTCCGGCGGAGTCTCCTGAAATGCCGGGTCGCCGTGACGATCATCGCGATGAGTGCGATGAGAAACAGGAGCAGGATGCCGAGGGGCAGACCGACATCGTGCAGCTGGTTCGGCGTCGGGTACAGCGAGCCGAGAGGATTGCTTGGGCCGGCATCCGCTTTCGTTTTCACCGGTGTCGCCGTGGATGTCGGTGGTGCCGTCGGAACCGCCGTGGGAGCCGCGCGCCGGTTGAGGTGGATCCAGGCGGCGAGGTCGCCCATGGGGTTGGTCGAAACCGATGGGACCGTTGCTCGAACCGCGGCCGCAGCATCCACGAGTCCGTAGCCGTAGATGGGGTCTGCTCCCTTCGCGCCTGCATCCCGCGCCGTTGTGACGATGCGGTTGATCACGTTGTCCGCGCTCATACCCGGGTGCGATGCCATGACCAGCGCGACGATGCCGGAGACGATGGGGGTCGAGCCGCTCGTGCCCTCCCACTGCACGTAGCCGCCGCCGGGGACGGCACCGAGCAACTGCTCGCTGGGAGCGGAAACGCCGATCGTGATGCCCTGGGCGGATGCGTCGATGCTCGCCTTCTCGTTGCGGTCGACGCCCGCGACCGTCAGAACGCCCGGCATGGTTGCCGGTGCCCCGACCTCGGTCGTTCCGCTGCCCCGGTTGCCCGCTGCGGCGACGATCACCACGTTGTGCTGCATCGCGTACAGGAACGCCTTGTCCCAGCTTTCCGGCCAGGCGAGAGTGTTTCGCGTCAGCGACATGTTGATGACGTTGGCGCCGTGCTTCACGGCGTACATGACGGCGTCCGCGATCTGTTCGTCCGAGTTGGTCGCTGCCGCACCGAATCCGATCGAGATCGGCATGATCGTCGCCTGCGGTGCTGCGCCGAGCATTCCTGCGCCGCCGAGCGTGCCGCGGCCGGCAGCGAGTGACGCGACCATTGTTCCGTGGTTTCGCTCATCCGCCGCTCCGACCGGTGTCTGCCCGGTCGGTGAACCGTGGCCGGAAAAGTCTGCTCCACCGCTGACAGCACCCGACAGGTCTGCCACCGAGCCGTCAACGCCGGTGTCGATCACGGCGATCGTGATGCCTTTGCCCTCGGTTGTCGACCACGCGCTGCGGATGCCGTACTGGTCGAGCCAGTACTCGCCGTCGCGGATGTAGTCGGTGTGCAGCAACGTTGGGAGGCCTGCTGGCTGGATTCTCGCGGCGCTGGCCGCTGTGGCGGGCGCCGTTGTGGCGGGCGCTGCCGTGGCGGGCGCTGCAGTGACGGCCGGGATGGCGCAAGCCGTGGTCACCAGGATGGCGATGCCGACACGCAGCGCGACGTTTCGTCTCACGCTGGCGCCGCCGCGGTCACGCACTGGCACACGGTCGGCGACCAGTCCGCTCGCTCGAGTGCGAGGTCGCCGATGGGGTTGACTCCCGGCCCGGCCGCCAGAGTGTGGGCAACGAGCGCATGGAGACATTTCACGCGCGTCGGCATGCCACCGGCAGAGATGCCATCGAGCTCCTGTACGAACTCGATTCCGTTGCGGTCGGAGAGGTAGGCCTCGTGTGCGGCGAGGTAGCGACCGGCGACGCTGGTGCTGGTGCTGGTGCTGGTGCTGGTGCTGGTGCTGGTGGTCGTGGTCGTGCTGCCACTGTCACTGTCACCCTCACCGTCGCTCACGCGCTCACCCACGAGCAGGGCGGCCAGTTCGGGCATCACGCCGGTCGCCTCGAGTGTCGAGACGGCCGCCGTCGCCGCGGGATGGCTCAGGTAGTAGAGCGTCGGGAACGGTGTGCCGTCCTCCAGGCGCGGCGCCGTCGCCACGACAGTCGGAGCACCGCAGACGCATCTCGCGGCAATGCCGAGCACATTGCGCGCCGGTCGTCCCAACTGCGCGGAGACCGTCGCGATGTCCCACTCGGTCGGCGGATCGAAGGGCGGCGTCGTCACCGGCCCGCCCCCGATGTCGTCGGCGACCCGAGCTTGCCGGAGGTTCCTGTACCGGGCGTCGCCGTGCCATCCAGGTTGTTCGCAGTCTGGTCAGAAAGGCCGGCGCCGAGAATGGATGACGTCAGCGCCCCAACCCAGTCGACCTGGGTGTTCTGGATGTGCTTGCTGATGGGCTCACCGTTCTGGGTCTGCGTCTTCGTCGGATCGGGGATCACCAGGTAGGCGTACTCCCCCGGGAACACGTACAACAGGCGGTTGCGCGCCTGCGCCTCGATGTAAGCCGGGTCGTTCCAGCGGGCAACCTGCGTCTTCAGCTGTGCAACTTGCTGCTTCTGCAATTCAGCCGATTTCTGCATGGTCGCGATCTGTTGGTGCTGTTCGATGACCAGCTTGAGCGAAGGAGCGAGCACGACGACCCCGAGCACCACAAGCGCCATGATCATGATCGTGAAGCTCGATAAACGGATGTTTGCGAGCCACCGCTCAGGCGCGCTTCGGTCTTCTGGTGCTCGCCCCGCGCGGCTCGATGCGCGTGCAGGGCGGCCCGGGCCAGGACCAGGACCAGGAGCAGGAGCAGGACCAGGAGCATGGCCGGGTGCGCGACCGGATGCCGAGGGACGTGCTTCTCCCCCGGCGCGCCCGTTCATCGTGCCTCTCGCCATATCAACGATGTTAAGCGGCGAACCTGCAGAAAGCGCTGACGCCCCGCGCTATCGCCCCAGCCACCGCGATTTCCTGTTTAGCCCTTGAACCTCGGGAAGGCGCCTCGGCCGGCGTAGACGGCCGCGTCGCCGAGCTCCTCCTCGATGCGCAGCAGTTGGTTGTACTTCGCAACGCGGTCTGACCGGGCCGGAGCACCAGTCTTGATCTGACCGCCGTTGGTGGCGACTGCGAGGTCGGCGATCGTGGTGTCTTCCGTCTCACCCGAGCGGTGCGACATCACGGTCGTGTATGAGTTGCGCTGGGCGAGTGCCACGGCGTCCAGCGTCTCGGTTAGGGTGCCGATCTGGTTGACCTTGACGAGGATCGAGTTGGCGGCGCCGAGCTCGATGCCCTTGGCGAGACGCGTCGGGTTGGTGACGAACAGGTCGTCTCCGACGATCTGCAGCTTCGACCCGAGCTCTGCGGTCAGGTGAGCCCAGCCCTCCCAGTCGTCTTCGCTCAGCGGGTCTTCGATGGTCACGAGCGGGTAGGCGCTTGCGAGCTCCGTGTAGTACGCGCTCATCTCCTGCGGCGTCTTCGGTGCGCCCTCGAACGTGTAGACACCGTCATTGAAGAATTCGGTGGATGCGACATCCATGCCGAGCGCGATGTCGGAACCAGGCGTGAAGCCGGCCGCCTCGATCGCCTCGACGAGAAGGTCGAGCGCGGCGCGGTTGCTCGACAGGTTCGGCGCGAAGCCGCCCTCATCGCCAAGACCGGTGCTGAGACCCTTGCTGTGGAGCAGGGCCTTGAGGGCGTGGTAGGTCTCTGTTCCCCAACGCAGGCCCTCGCGGAAGCTCGTCGCGCCGATCGGCAGGATCATGAACTCCTGGATGTCGACGTTCGAGTCTGCGTGCGCGCCACCGTTGATGACGTTCATCATCGGGACGGGCAGGATGTGTGCGTTTGCGCCACCGACGTAGCGGAAAAGGTCGAGCCCGGATGAGTCTGCCGCCGCACGAGCAACCGCAAGCGAAACACCGAGGATCGCGTTGGCGCCGAGCTTGCTCTTGTTGTCTGTGCCGTCCGCGTCGATCAGGACCGCGTCGATCTCGCGCTGGTCGCTGGCCTCGAAGCCCTCGATGGCCGGGCCGAGCACATCCTCGACAGCGGCGACGGCCTTCTCGACGCCCTTGCCAAGGTAGCGCTTCTTGTCGCCATCCCGCAGCTCGTATGCCTCAAAGGCACCGGTGGATGCGCCGGACGGCACGGCCGCACGGGCGACCGTCTCGTCGTCGAGGACGACCTCGACCTCGACCGTGGGATTACCGCGGGAATCCAGGATTTCGCGGGCGATGACAACGTCGATGAGGGCCACGGGGGTCTCCTTTATAGGTGTGAAACTGCTCGGCGGGACTCGCCCGGCCCGAGCTGTGGTGGTGGATCGTCCGCACAGCAGCCTACTGCGCTGCGATGGGCCTTAAATCGAGATCGGCGAGCCCTGTGGATGAACTCGAGACGAACGCGAACTGTGTAAAACCGGATGCGGCGAGCTGGTCGAGCAGCGCCTTCGGGTTCTTCGTGCGCCGCTCCAGACGGGCTCGCGCCCCCGTCGCCATGACCTCGGCCTTCAGCGCGGCCAACTGTGCGGTTGTCACGTCGGCGTCGTAAACGAGAGCCACGGCATCGGCGGCGCCCGTTTCCGGGAGGTCGATCAGGTCAACTATTCGCTCGAACCCGAGGGAGAAGCCGACGGCGGGCACGTCCGTTCCGAGGAAGCGTCCGATCATGCCGTCGTATCTGCCGCCGCCAGCGACGGAGTACCCGAGGTCCGGGTGCGCGATCTCGAAGATCGTGCCCGTGTAGTACCCCATGCCGCGCACCAGGAACGGATCGAAGACGAGCCTGTGGCGATCAATGCCGGCAGCCTCGACCGCGTCACCCAGCGCGACCAGGTCTCGCACGGCATCCTCATCCACTCCGGCTGGCAACTCGCGACGGATCGCGTGGTCGCCGTAAACCAGGAACTCCAGCGTTCGCGGTCGAGTAAGGAACTCGCCGAGCGCAGTCACCGCCGAAACGTATGCCGCCTGCTGGTCGCTCGAGCGGTCCGGTTCGAGGGCGTCCGCGCGTTCCTCGAGCTCGCGAATGACGCCGTCCGGCCCCACCTTGTCGAGCTTGTCGAGAGTGATGAGGACATGCTCGTGATCCGCCGCACCGAAGCCGAACACCGCGAGCATGCTGATGAGAACACGCCGATCGTTGACGCGAATGGTGCAGCCGGCGAGACCGAGCGCATCCAGGGTCGCGGATGTCGCGACGATGAGTTCGACCTCGGCCAGGTTTCCCGGCTCACCGATCACGTCGATGTCGCACTGGATGAATTGGCGAAAGCGGCCCTTCTGCGGTCGCTCGGCGCGCCACGCAGGCCCGATCTGGATAGACCGGAAGACACCAGGCAACTCCGCCCGGTGGGACGCATAAAACCGGGCAAGAGGAACGGTCAGGTCGAAGCGCAGGCCGAGATCGGCAAGCTCGAGGTAGTCGTCGTTGGATGCCGCAGACTCGAGCGCTGATTGGTCGAGGCCGCGTTTCATGACGGCGTACGCGAGTTTCTCGTTGTCGCCGCCGAGCCCGGCGTGCAGGCGCGAACTGTCTTCGACCGACGGGGTCTCGATCTCGTCGAAGCCGTGCGCACGAAACGACGATCGGATGATCGCGAACAGCCGCTCGCGCTTCGCCTTGTCACGCGGAAGGAAGTCGCGCATCCCGCGCGGCGGGTTCACCGGGGTAGCCACGGGTTCAAGCGTACCGGGGCGCGTTTCCTATTCGGCGCCCGCTGGCCGGAACGCCGCCTCGGCCGCCGCGGTCTACTCGGCCGCAGCCGACTGGATCGCGCTGCGGCCCGCAGTCAGCGGTGCTGTCTGTGCTGCGGTCCGCGCTTGAGCCGGACTGATAATCGGGGCGGTGCGACTGGACAAGCCCGCTTCGGCGATCAGCACGACCAGCCGCTCTCGGTGCCGGGCAACGATCGCATCGAATGCGAGGCTGGCGCGCACCGCGTCATCGTTGAGCACGAAGTCATACTGCACGCCGAAGAATGTGTCGACCGTGATGCGGGTCTCGAGCGCGGCATCCTCAGGGGTCAGCCCGAGCGACAGGAGCGCGGCCTCGCCTATCTGCAGCCAGTTCTGGTACAGCGCGCGGCTGAAGGTGTGGTGCTGTGGCTCAACCGCTTCGATCAGAGCCGCCTCGAATTCGAGGCGCTGGAGCTGGCGATTTCGTGGCTCGAGCGTCCACTCCCATGACATCCGCAGGCCCTCGAAATAGACGTCCAGTGACGCAGGATTGGCCTGGAGCCGCTCCT
Source organism: Galbitalea sp. (assembly GCA_036499165.1). Lineage (GTDB taxonomy): Bacteria > Actinomycetota > Actinomycetes > Actinomycetales > Microbacteriaceae > Galbitalea. The sequence continues at coordinate 17,867 of DASYEE010000165.1, forward strand.
CGATTCCGGTTGCCCGCGTCGAAGCGGCTGCGACGATCTCCCGCAGGAGATTCGCGCGAGTGCCAAAGTGGTAGACGAGCGTGTATGTACTGAAGCCGAGCGCCTGCGCAATCGTGCGAAAAGACACGGATGCGAGCGGCTTGTCCTGGAGATGATCCAGGATCTCGACGATCAGCTGTGGCTTACGCTGCGGGTCCGGGCGGCGGGGCATTTCATAAACATAACGTACGTTGTGCTAACGCTCGTTATGCATATAAGATGTTTGCTGCGCGGAGTGGCGAAATCTGTGTGGGCTTTCGTCCCGCAGTCGCCCGTGCAGAGCCACGGAGTAGTGCCGGGGGTGGCGCTTTCCAGCCGACAGGATCGACGGTTATGGGTATATCCGCCGATCCGCGTCCGGCAGAATCGTGCGCCTGTTTATTCAGGGGTTCACGAATCGCTGGACGGGGTGCCCTTTCCTATTCGGGTTAGGGGAGGGCACCGTTTCTCTCCGCGCTCGGCCCGGACTCGGCGGAGCGAACGTCATCCTGGAACGAACGGAGTGCAGCGCGCAAGGCCCGCTCGGCGTCCAGGCCGTTGTCGCGCGCTATCGAGACGACGCCAAGCAGCAGCCGGCCGAGCTCGTGCTCTGAGTCGATGTCGAACTCCTGGATCTCCGCCGGAATTGTCGCTCGAACGTTGAGTTTTGCTGCCTTGCCGAGCAGCTTGTCGGCGAGAGCGAGCGCCGGCATCGCCTGCGGCACCCCGTCGAGGACGCTGGTGCGCGTCGGCTTCTCCACTCGCTTCAGGTCGTCCCAGACGGCGACCACGTCATCCGCAGTTTCCGCGGTAGCGGAACCGAACACGTGCGGGTGCCTGCCGACCATCTTCGCGGTCATATGGGAGGCGACATCCTCGATCGTGAACTGCTCGGCATCGGCGTGCGCCGCGATATCCGCGTGGAACAGCACCTGGTACAACACATCGCCGAGTTCCTCGATGAGCTCCTCGCGCGTACCCGATTCGATTGCCTCGATCAGTTCATAGGTTTCTTCGAGCAGGTATCGCACCAGCGACTCGTGCGTTTGGTCTGCGTCCCACGCGCAACCGCCGGGTGCCCGCAGTTGCGCAAGTACAGCAATCAGCTTTTCGAGTTCCGGATGCGTTTCGGTCACCCGGGCGACGGGCTGACCCACCCGATCGGGTGCGGGGCGCGTGTCTTCGCTCATAAAGTAATCCTGCCTCGCTCTACCCTCAGTCGCCGACCTGCGCAAGCAACTGCTCGTGCAGTGCGCGCAGGGCTGCTCCCAGCGTCATCGGATCCCGCACGGATTTGCGCGCCTCGCCCAAGGCTCTCCTGCTTTCGCCGTCGAGTTGCGGGATGCCTCGCACCAGCAGGGCGCTCTCGTGCACCCGGAGTATCCATTCCCCCGGCTTCCGGGATGTCGCGCGCCAGCGGGTCATTCGCTCGAGCGCGCGCCAGGGTGCCGAGATCTCGTCGAGCCCGACCAGGGCAGCCGACAGGGCACCGTTCGATGCCTCCGAGCGCTCCTGCACAAACGCGCCCAACGCCGCAAGTGCGTCGGAGATGCGGCTTCGCACCACATTTTCGGATCGCAGCGGAAGCACGAACCACGCGGCCGCGACCCCGATCACGGCGCCGACCACGATCGCCAGGATGCGCAGCCAGATCTGCGCGGCACCGGTTCCTGCGGGGATGGGAACGACGGCGCCCTGCAGAAGAGTGATCACGAGGGTCATCGCGAGCGCCCAGGCTGCGTACGTCCACTCGCGGAGCCACATCCCGATGGCCAGAATGACGAGCAGGAGCGCGACGAGCCACGGGCCAACGATGAGAGTGTCGCCGTGTGGCTCGGCGATCACGAGCGCGGAGGCAACGATCGTTCCTGCTGCGGCTCCCACGATCCGCAGACCGCTCTTGTAGAGGACATCGGCTCGACCCCGATTCCCGCTGTTCACGAGGAACGCAGTCAAGACCACCCAGGTGATGTGCTGCGGGAACAGGAGCACGCCGACCAGGATCGCCACCAAGACCGCGACCGCCATCTGGATGGCCATCCGGGTACTGGCGATTGGCCGCAGGGTGGATTGCCGTCGCGTTTGGGGAGTCGCGCCGGGCCGTGCGCCTTCCGACGGCGCTCTCGGCACGAAGTGCGTCGCTTCAGCGAGCATCCTGAGCAAAACGACGACGACCAGCGCACCGAGGGATACGCCAACCGTTGTGAACGGGGTCGTCCCCGCGCCACCGCCCGGCACGATGAGCAGTGTGATGAACGGAAGCGCGATGAGCGACCCGATGCGCCGCCACATCGATCCGAACCGCCTCAGCCAGACGCTCAGGAAGATGGCCGCCACATACGCAACGGCGCCGACAATCGGAATCACGCCCAGCAGCTCCGCGACCCCGTAGGTGGCGAGGGCGATGATCGGAAGCAGGATGATCGCCTCCGCGCGACCGCGCCACGAGGTGACCAGCTGGTTGCGGCCGAAGGTCATCGCCAGCACAGCAGCAAGCACGAGAGCTGCCGGCGTCGAACCGACCAGGTTGACGAGCGCGACTGTGATAGCCATGCCCGCGATAGTGAGCAGGGGCTGCCGCCAGTTGCGCAGCGGATGCTTCCGCGCGCGCTCGGATGCCCACTCAGTGCTCATGGCTGTCCCGCGCGCGGTCGTCGATGAACGGAGTTGTCGACGGCACGCGGTTGTTGACGGCAGTGCGCCCGGTTCCGATCACGCTGTGACTCTACCGACGCCAGCGAGCTCATCGGCGTTCCACTCCGCACCCATCAGGTCTCGCATCGCAGCACTCTTACCCGGCATAAGCACCCGCGCTCGTTGGGGATCGCCTTCGTGCGGACGGACCAGCCAATAGCGCCCTCCGTCGTCGCGCTCGATCTCCCACTCGGCGTTGTGGCAGAGCAGGTGATGATGTCTGCACAAGAGGATCCCATCGGCAGTGTTGCTCTCGCCGTGATCTCGTGACCAGAACTTGATGTGGTGCGCCTCCGTCCAGGAGGGTGGGCGGTCGCACTCCGGCATCCTGCATCCACCGTCCCGCACGGCGAGCGCCTCACGCTGGCGAGCGGTGAATAATCGTTGCGATCGCCCGACGTCGAGGGGCTGACCGCTCGTATCGTCAAAGACGACACGCTCCACTGCCCCACCGCAGACCAGACGCTCAACGGTCTGGATCGACAGCGGATCAGCTTGCCCGTCGATACGGCCGAGACCGGTTCGAGTGGCGAGCGCGCCTCGTGTGACCGTCACCCGGACGACAGGCGCTCCCGAGCCGAGCAACTGCGTTGTGCCGGCGTCGGCACCCTGCCGAAGTAGCTGCAGGAACCCATCGGAAGCGAGCTGGCCGACACTCCGTTTGTCAAGCGCGACCTCTGCGGCAAGCAGCTTGTCAGTTTCGCCAACGAACCTGACACCGCCACGCTTCGGCGACGTGAGCCGGTCGAACACCTCCCTCACGCTCGCGGCCGTCTCTGTGTCCATCATCCATTGCAGTCGCGTCATGCCGTTCGGCAGCGCGGCGAGACTCAGCGACCGCTGTTCGTGCCTCTCAGCTTCGCGAAGACGGACGCCCTCGAAGTCGAGTTCATCCCGCGCATCGCGGGCGCGGCGCAGAACGGAATCGGCATCGAGTCGCTCTGCCTCGGCGCTCAGCCGGGACGCAACGCGAGCGAGCAACCCGGCAGTCACCACCGAGTTGGGCTCGCCGAGGCCGACACGGATTGCCTCAGCGGCTTCGACAGAGATCGTGCGCGCCGAGACGGCAGCTGCGACCGAGTCGAGCCACGGATGCTGCGACTCGCGCAGCTCGCCCGTGTGAGCGTCCATCGTGCCACCGGCCTCCGCCTCTGCGAGAACGCGGCCGATACGAACTGCTGTCGTCGCCTCTCGCCCTGTGACACCGGTGGTCACTTTGATGAACTGCTCTGGAGTTCGATAGCCAGCGCGCTGCGCCAACCCGTCGGACCCAAGCTCCGGCGCCGAGCGACGCGCCACTTCCCCCGCGATGGCCGCACTGCTGCCACCGAGCAGGCGCTGCGCGATTGCCTTCAACCGGTTAACCTCGAGCAGCGCTGGCTCGTCGAGCGAGGCATAGCTCGCGATCTCGATGGGAACGCTCTCGAGCGCCTCGACCACCGCGCGAAATGCCAGCACGGGGTCAGTGGCGGCCAGGTCAGTGGCGGTCAGGTCAGCAACGGCCAGATCAGCAACGGCCAGGTCAGCAAGGATCGGGTGATCGGCGGGCACGTGAGCGGCACCGGACGGCACAAATCGCACCCCCTGTGACCGCTCGACCAACCCGTTTATCGCCATACATCTATTATCGACTTTCGAACATACGTTCGGGTCGACAAATCAGGATTTGTGGATAACTTTGGCGACCCAAAATCGGGGGCGCGTGGGGCGGGCTGCTACTCCGCGACCGGCTCCGGCTGGCCGACACCGCCAGCGGCATCCGCGTTCGTGGCATCACCAGCTCCAGCACCAACCGCCGCACCCGCGGGCGTCGGCGGCATCGCGAGCGCGGCAACCGCTGTCGCAACCACCACGATCGCGACCGCGATGAACACCGCAGACGACGAATCGATGACGGCATTCACTTCACCGTGAAGCGGGCGCACCGAGGCGAAGAGCGAGTTGGCGACAGCTCCGAAAATTGCAACTCCGACCGCGCTGCCGATCGACCGAGAAAAGAGGTTTGCGCCGGTGACGACTCCGCGCTGGTTCCACTCGACGCTCGACTGCGCTGCGACCAGAGATGGCACCGCGATCAGCCCCATCCCAAGCCCGAGGACGAAGCAGGAGACGGCGACGATCGCGATCGAGGGGTGCAGCGAGAACACCGCGAGCGACACTGACCCGAGGATGGCGAACCCGAGGCCGACCAGCACCGTGTTCTTGAATCCGATGCGCAGATAGAAGCGACCGGAGAAGGATGCCGCGATCGGCCACCCCAGGGTCAGCGCAGCCAGGGTGAGCCCGGCGACGAGCGGCGGAGCGCCGACCGACCCCTCAAGATAGGTGGGAACGTAGGCGCTCAGCCCGATGACGATCGCACCAACGCCAAGCCCCACGAGCGAAGTGGACAGCAGCAGCCGTCGCGAAAAAACCCACGTTGGAAGCACAGGCTCAGCAGCGCGTCGCTCGACGAGCACAAACGCGACCAGCATCGCCCCACCCAGCACGAACGCACCGACCGACACCGGCGCATCCCACGGCCAGGCAACCCCGCCCTCGAGCGTCGCCAGGATGATCAGAGTCATCCCGAGCGTGATGAGCGACGCCCCGAGGTAATCGACCTTGTGGCGGGTGCGCTCGATCTGTTCGTGGAACGCTCGCGCGATCATCCAGGCGGCGATCAGGCACAACGGGATGTTGATGAAGAAGATGTAGCGCCAGGTGAGAAACTGCGCGAACAGGCCGCCCAGCGTCGGGCCGACGACGGATGCGACACCCCACACACTCGCGATATAGCCCTGCACCTTCGCGCGTTCCTGCAACGTGTAGATGTCGCCGACGATCGTGATCGACATCGGCTGCACGGCTCCAGCACCAAAACCCTGGACAACGCGAAACGCGATCAGCGCAGGCATGCTCCAGGCGAATCCGCAGAGGATCGATCCCAGCAGGAACAGCCCTATGCCGATGAGCATGATCGGCTTTCGCCCGATCGTGTCGGCGAGCTTCGCGTAGACGGGCACCGAGACCGCCTGCACAAGCAGATAGACAGAAAACAGCCACGGAAACGCGGTCGCGCCCCCGACATCCTTCACGATCGACGGCACCGCCGTCGCAATGATCGTTCCGTCGATGGCGACGAGTCCGGTCGAGAGCATCAACGCGATGAGCACCGGCCCGCGTTCTGACCGGAAACCGACGTCTGCACTCGAAACACTCATTACAGGGTCAAGTTATCTGCGACCACGGTCATTCCCGCGTCGGCGGGATTGCCGTCGACCACTCCCCCAAGAACGAGAGAATAGGACGATGCAGCTCGCCCTCCTCGCCCTGTTCGCGGTCGTCTCGGTGCTGCTCGTAGTCCGCGCGGCACGTCGAGATCGAGTCGACTACCGCCGCTTCAAGAGGCTGAAGACCACTCGCGAGCGGCAACATGTGTTTGCCAAGTGGCTGCGCGAGTCGTTCCTGATCTTCGGTGGCCTGAGTATCGCGGTAGTCGCCGCATCGTGGCAGTACATCCCGAGGGTGTCGGCGAGCGCGCTGACCTGGCCGCCGCTGCACTGGATGTCGTCCAACCTCTCCGGAGGATTCGGCGCGGGCCTCGCGGTGGGGGCAGGCATAGCGTTCGTAGCAGTTCTCGTCCTCCCGGTGTTTCTCCTGCGACGGCAGATGGGCGAGATCCCGACGATTGGGGACATCAGCTCCCTGCTCCCCCGGGCGCGCGGCGAGCTGGTCTACGGCGTCGGCTTGTCGCTCAACGCCGGCCTCATGGAGGAGTTGTTGTTCCGCCTCGGCATGCCAGCCCTGCTGTTCGGAATCACGGGCAACGGCGCGCTGTCGTTCCTGATCGCATCCGTGCTGTTCGGTCTTCTGCACATCTACCAGAAGTTCTGGGGCGTGCTCGGGGCGACCATTCTCGGGCTCGTGTTCTCCCTCCTCTACCTGCTGACCAATTCGATCGTGGTGGTGATCGTTGTACACGCGCTCGTCGACCTGCGTTCGCTGGTACTCATCCCGCTGGTCGTTGGTCGGGTGTGGAAGCTGAATGAAGCGCCTGTAGCTACGAATCCCGAAGCAGGAAGCCCTGCAGCACCACCGCGTGATTGATCGCCGGGTCTTTCGCCCCGTAGAGCAGAGTGACGTGGTTGCCTCCGTCACCACGCTGTCGGAGCGCGTCTACCGCAGGGTTTTCGACGAGCTCGGCGACATAGCGTGACATGAACTCCGGGAACCTGGCAGGGTCGTGGTCGAACCAGACCCGGAGTTCGGTGCTAGGAGCAACATCCTTCAGCCATTCGTCGAGTTCTGCCGCCACCTTGCTGACGCCCCGCGGCCAGAGCCTGTCGACGAGAACGCGATAGCCGTCATCGGCCGACGGGTGTTCGTAGATCCGTTTGATCGTGAAGGTCATCTGCCCATGCTCCCACCGGGCGTGCTAGTCGGCGAAGGAACGTTGAATGCCCAATCCGGCATGATGCCATTGCCGAGCATGGTGCCGAGAACCTCTGCCATTCCATACGCCGGGTCGATGCGGACCGCCCGATCGAGATAGTCGCCCGCTGCGCTCCCGTGACCGAGCGCCCAGTTCAACCACGCCAGCATGCAAAGTGGTGCCAGCTGCTGCTGATCGTCGAGAAGCGGTGTGAGGCGACGCAGAAGTTCAATGCCCGCGAGGACTCGACCCGGATCCGGCCGAGGGCCGATTCCCAACATGAGGTTGCCGATCAGCTCGCCGGTCGCGCTGTCTACCATCGCCGCTGCACCAGGTTGGCCTGGCATCAAAGGAGCCAGGCCGAGGCTCATCTCGCCCACGATCTCATTGGTCGCCCACTGCAGCATCGCGCTGTCGCGTGCGGTCGGCTCCTGGAGGATCAGCATGAGCAACGGCCCCCAGCGCTCGATCTCCGCTTCGTCCCACCGAAGCGCATCCTCGAAGAGTTTGACGATGTCATGCACGGGGACCACGCCTGGATCCGGATCATCGTCGACCTCCGGATCGCCCGCGAGCGCAAGGTCAACCCGGGCCCGCAGATCGTCGAACCGCTCGAGAAATCGCACACGGTGCTCATGCGAGACCTCGGGCAAGGTGCCACCGAGCGTGCGGATGTCGCGGATGCCCGCTGGTATATTTCGCAGTAGCTTCGATCTCGAAATGTCGTCGAGCGGATGCCCGTGTTGCGGTCTTTGCGGGTCAAGATACGACGCCCAGCCGTTGCTCGCGACGCATAACAGCGCTTTCACGAACAGCCCCGAGTGGTGCAGCCGCCTCTTGACCACCCGCAGGTAGTCGTCGCGCGGCAGCGCAGATTCCGTGGCGATCTTCTCGTCGGTGTAGACAATCGGCACAACGCCGTCGACCCCCGGGACTCTGCACACAGTGCCAACCACGTGATTCGCCAGGCGTTTCAACACCGTCGGTGACGACGAGGGCGGCAGGTCGAATCGAATGGCGCCGCACGTACGTTTGCCCCGAAACATCAGCAGCAGGAGGCTGTTGCGCGGCTCGAATCCCGCGAGGGTGGGCACCAGCGCGAGCAGGTCTGCCGGTCCGGCGGCTTTCATCACGAGTGTCATTTGTCGAGTGTGCTGTTGCGGCGTTGGCTCATGAGCGACATCCAGGAATCTGTGGATAAGTGTCCGGCCAGCGCTGCAGCTGAGGACAAGGCACCCCCACAACGGGCCATAGAAAGTTAGGTAACGATCGGGACACAATGAAGTTGCAGCCCCGGCCGGGGGCTAGCTGTATCGGGGGACACAGCAATTGTCAGCAGGACATTCGGCAGCCGACGAGGCTGCGCTCTACAGGCTTGAGGCCGAACAGGCCGAGTACATTGCCGAAACCGCGCGCGAAATGCATCGCCGCTACCAGGCCGCAGCGGACACAGAAGCGAGGCTCGGCGTGCTGCTCAAACCGCTCGCTGAGCAGGGCTTCCACGTGCTCGCCGACCGGATGTGGCCGGGTTCCACGAGGGCAAACGTGGATTTCGTGGTCGTCGGACCAAGCGGCGTGATGATTGTCGATGCGAAGTCGTGGGCCGACGTTCACCTCGCGAGCGGGCGCATCTTCCAAGGCCAGGATGACGTCACCGAGCGTTTCGAGAACCTGCGCTGGCTTGCAGAACAGACTGAAACAACCCTCGCCGACGTCGGCATCGCACCCGGCGAGGTGCATGCTGTCGCCGTCTTCATGGGTAAGCGGGAACTGAGTGGTCGCGCGGGTGGCATCGATGTCGTCGACGAAAATGCGGCCCTGAAGTACCTGGTTGGTACAGGCAATCGCCTCAACAGGTCCAAGATCGCGCTGGCGCTCACAGCTGTCGAGCGACTGTTTCCGCCATCGTCAGCGGGCAACCGCAGGGCTCAGCTCGCCACGGGTGCCGCGGGAACGGCTATCGCTGCTCCTGGCCTCGCAGGCGCTCACGGACCAGCCGCGGCCGACGCCGTCTCCTCACGACTCGTGCATCCGGATGTCGTGGTCCCGACGACCACGGAGAACGCCCTCATCACGATCGAGGAGATCGAAGCCGCGCTTCACGCGAGCGTCTCGTCGCTCCCGATCGAAGACTGGATGACCTACCTGCATCCCGACCAGGCGCGCCTTGCGCGACGCTCGTTCAATGGTCCATCGCGCATCCGGGGCGCCGCGGGCACGGGCAAAACGGTGGTCGGCCTGCACCGCGCCGCATACCTTGCGCGCACTCGCCCGGGCAAGATCCTGGTGACGACGCTCGTTCGCACCCTGCCTGTCGTCCTGTCGTCGCTAATGGAGCGGATGGCCCCCGATATCGCCGATCGCGTCGAATTCACAGGCGTCCACGCGTTCGCGCAGGAACTGCTTCGCTCTCGCGGACAGCACGTCACGGTCAGTGGAGTGAAGGCCGATCGCGCCTTCGAGCACGCATGGGCAGCGGTCGGTCGCGACGGGATCCTCGGCCGCATCGACCTCCGCAAGGAATACTGGCGCGACGAGGTGATCAGCGTCATCAAGGGCCGCGGGCTCACCCGCTTCGAGGAGTACGCGACGCTCGCACGCATTGGTCGCCGCAGGCCGCTCGGCGGTGAGGCGCGTGCCGCCGTCTGGGAGCTGCACTACACGTACAACCAGGCTCTTCGCGAAGCGAACGTGCACGACTTCGCCGACGTGATCCTGCTGGCGGAGAAGTCGCTTCGCACGCATCCTCTCGAGGGCTACACGGCCGTCATCGCCGACGAAGCGCAGGATCTCTCGTGCGCGATGATCAGGATGCTGCACGCCCTTGTCGGCGACGCCCCAGACGGACTCAACCTCATCGGCGACGGTCAGCAGACCATTTATCCCGGCGGGTACACCCTCGCGGAGGCCAACGTCTCGCTGGCCGGCCGTGGCGTCGTCATGACGAAGAACTACCGCAACACGGTCGAGATCGCCGACTTCGCGGCATCCGTCGTATCAGGCGACCTGTTCGACGACATCGAGGGCGAGCCCTCGTCGATGGATGTCGCCAGCGAGATCGTGAGGCACGGTGCAAGACCGCGCGTGAGCCGCTTCATTTCCCGCCGCGCCCACGACAAGTCGGTCGTAGCCCAGGTGCGCAGCCTCCTCGCCTCGGGCGTCGCCGGCGGGGACATCGCCGTCCTAACCCAGACCAACTACGCTGCAGACGACCTGATGGAGGTGCTCTCGGCCGCAGGCATTCGCACGGTTGACCTGCACTTCTACGACGGACGCACCACCTCGGCCGTGAAGGTCGGCACGATCAAGCGCGCGAAGGGACTCGAGTTCAAGCAGGTGCTGGTTGTGCGTACGCCTGCGCGGTTGCTCGAGCCCGTTGGGGCGGTCGAGGCGGCTGTTGCGGAGCGGCGGGAACTGGATCGGCGGGAGCTGTACGTGGCGATGACCCGGGCGCGCGATGGGCTTTGGGTGGGGGTTGGGTAGCTTTTGGTCGGGCAGCCGATGAGAGGCGGCGATAGGCCGCCCTGTGGATAGCGCGCCAAGAATTAGTCTGGTCGTCGCTAAGGTAGGGCTATGGCACCGGGTCCGCTCCCAAGCGACTATGAAGTAGCGGCAGCTCCTCTCGAGCAAATGGGAAACGCGATACAACGCCTGCTGCAGACAGTGCTCCAGGCAAAAGGCATCATGTGCCACGAAGTGCAGTTCCGCGTGAAATCGTCGGATAGCGCGCTCGCTAAGACGTCAAGGCACCCGGACAGATATCCGTCCGTGGCTGATCTTACTGACCTCCTGGGGCTCCGCGTGACTACTTACTTTTCGGACGACGTGGACAAGGTGGCGGAGCTATTTCGCTCGGAGTTTCTTATCGATGCCGTGAATTCAGTAGACAAGCGGGAGTCGATCAAGGAAGACCAATTCGGCTACATATCGCTTCATTTTGTTGCAGAGCTGTCGGCGGCGCGGAGCGGCCTCGTTGAATACCGACCATTCAGAGGGAGAAAATTCGAGCTTCAGATTAGGTCCGTCCTTCAGGACGCGTGGGCGGAAATAGAGCACGATCTCGGATACAAGGCGGACGTTGGATTGCCACGCGAACTCCGCCGACGTTTCTCACGGGTAGCTGGTTTGCTCGAAATCGCGGACGCGGAATTTGTCGGGCTCCGCAACGAACTGCTGCAGCACGTCAGCGACGTTGAACAGCGAATCGACCAGGACCAAGGAGCGGACGAATTGGAACTCGACCAAGTTACGGTTGCGGCGATTATCGAGGCCGATAGAGATTTGGCTCACATTGACGCTGAGATTGCGGCCGCGCTAGGTGTCGAACTCGAGAGCACCGTCAACGGTCGTTACGCGGCCGCTCGCGCCCGCGACTTGCAAGAAGAGAACGTGCACACGATCGGTGACCTTCGAGGTCTATTGGAAGAACGTCGCCCAGTTCTCCGCGAATTTGCGCGATCTTGGCTAGAGGCGACGGGGGCGGAGATGGGTGACCGGGAAGTATCGAGAGGGATTACGCTCTTTTACCTTCAGTTGTCGATCCTGGGCGACCGCTCGGAGGACTACTTGCGATCGCTCAAGCGGTTTGAGCGAAATCCGGAAATGGTACAACTCCTGCGCTCGACCTGGTCAACCTCACGCAGCGGACCACGGGATCAGAGTAACGACGGCAGCAATTCCTGAAGTGGTCGCCCGAACGCTTCCAACGCCGCGGAGATATCGACTGCATAGCTCACGTCATAAATTGGTTCAAGCCTTGGAACGTGCACGGTTGGAACCTTTTGGGCAGCAACCACAATTCGCCCATTTGGATCCATGACCCTGTACCTGTAATCCTCCGTTCCCTCCACCTCGAAGCCGAGAGAGTTGAATGTCTTACGTGCCAACATCATGCGCTCTCGGAGGCTGAAGTCGATCGAAATCTCGTCCAAGAGATTTGCAATCGATAGCCCGGACGGATCCTCGATAATCCCAAGGGACACGACAAATGCGTCTCGACCGGTTGTCAACTGCGAGTGGGAGAAATGATGCACAGATCGGAACCCCTCGTGCGTTTTCACCTCCACCTCCTTGTCGACAAATGTGAAATCAAACGTGGCCGTGGCCGAAGGATGCCAAGCCTCCAATAACTCGCTCTTGGCCACGCTCCTGTTGATCAACCACAATTCGCCCCAAATGCCTTTGATAGTTGAAACGTTCGGGCGAGCTCGGGTACTAAACATGTCCACATACGCGCTGACAAACTCTTCAACCTGCGTTGTAGACGGATTTTGCGGAAGGGAAGCAAGAAGAGCCGCGCCGACCATCGAAAACGCTGCAAGCAGTTCCCGTCTGTCCCCAGAGAGCGCGATTGCACAGTAGGTTCGCACGATCGGTCCTGCTGGCAATTCCACAGCGTAGCTGCCTCTCGGAATCACCCTGAGCGCGTCAAAGGCCTGCGCCAACGCCCGAGTTCCACCATCCTCGATGCGAATGAGAATGTACGCAGAACCGTCACCTTGCACCGCAAGAACGTCGCTATCTCGGCCGGCGGCAATCTGTCCGCGAAGTTCAAACGGATTTTCGGGCTGCACATCAAAGAGTTCGAGAAATTGCTCAACCACGCGGTCTGCAAACTCGAACACGCTAGAACTCCTCGATCACAAGCTCGTGTGCAAGCCTGCTTGGAAAGTGGATTGCAATCCAAGGCACCGGGGCCAATTTCCCCTCCATGTCCCGCATCAACACCTTACGCAGGTGAAGGGTCGGACGTTCGTTGCGCTGTAATGCCCTGTCCCCGCTGTACCGCAACTGATTCACGTCAATCACTCCCTCAGGGCTTCGACCGACGAACAGATTCTTACGTAGCGCTCCCAGTGTCCGGCCCTGCTGGCCATCAGTGCGGAGGTCTGAGACGAGCACCACATCAACTCCTGAGATCGGCTGATCGGTCGCACTGAGTGCTAGAGCCACAGACGTGATAAGCATCTGATCCACTGGATCGCTAAAACGAAGCTCTACGAGAAAATTCAAAATCTCCTGAACCTGCCTGCGCTCTGATAACAGGTTTGGAGCAGAGCCAGTCCGTCGGTCAACGATCCCGGGAAAGCTCGCCATGTCAACCAGGTTTGAGTCTTGACGTAGCGCCGTCGCGTACCCGTTGAGTAGTTCGAGATTATGCACTACGTCGGAAGTCGTCTCGTGCATCGACCGTGGGTAGGTCCATCCTTCATCGAGTCGGACTCGCCGGAGCCGCCTCCCGACGGCACTCGTACGGGTCAACCGAGCGATGTCGCGATGGAGCAAGAAACTTCGCCGCCAGCGAGACAAGGGCGCACCTCCGAATTTCGCCAATGAGTCACGAAGAAATTCTTCGTCCTTGACGTAGCCAGAAAATGCTTGAATCGACGATCGAGGGAGGAATACTCGACAGAATCCGATGTAAGACGCTCGATATCCGAAAAATCTTCCTCGCTGTTGCAGGACGTCTGAGTTTTCTGCGATATTCCGCGGAACGTAGCTGACCGTGAGACCTTCGACTGTGAATCCACGGTCGAGCTTTTGGCCACCCACAAGAATCCAGAACTGATCTGAAGTCCACTTGATGTTCTTCTCAGCACCAACGGAATTCACCTGAATTACCCGAACTTCGTCGCACACCTCGCCGACGACCCCCAGTAACTCGTCGAGTTCTGGAAGATCTGCAACCGTTCGCGACAAATCATCGTATGCACTTTGGAAGTCACACAGAATCTGGCTTCGCACGGCCTGGTCACCATTTCGGAGTAGTCCTGACCATGCAATCAGCAAATCTTGCAGCCACTGCGCGTAAGTTGCGTGCGGAGCGGTCTTTTGTGAAGCCTGGACCATCATCGATCTGTTGACTTGCTCCTCCGCGAGCGCCACTGCCGCAGCACCGAGGAGAAAAATTCTAAGCGCTTGCTGCAACGACTCCGGTGCTTCGGTTGGAGGATTGTCTGGGTCGAAGACATCCAACGTCGGCAGCTCACGAATCACATCCATCGGGCGTTCGCGGAAGAAATAACGACCACCCGTATAGGAATCTCCAGGTGCAATGACCTTCGCGTATGAAGGATTCAACACATCACTGATGGCCAACAAAAGATTCGCTTGGGGCGTTGCGGTGTATTGCAGGTACGAATGCTGAGGAAGCGCTTCTCTCAACTCCACAATCGAGTCATATGTCTCGCTGGTGGCATCGCCTCCATTCATCAAGTTCGCGCGAGCGCGCGTGTTCAAACTGGCTTGGTCGCTCTCATCATCAATGACGAGGACCGGAACTCCCGCCAGGTCCAATCGAGCCAGTACTTTCGCAGCAGATCGCAATCGAGTTGCGTTCTTTAGAACAGTGAGCAGCAGCGCCGGCTTTTCACGGGTGGAGTACCCATCCCGCCTGCGACGCCAATTAGTTACGATCCGCCTCAGTTCAGGCTCATCGCCAATTGCAGGGTTCTTTTCCAAGGTCCACGCGGTCTGAAGCTGTCCCAATCCCAGATCGGCTTCAAGGCGATCTTCGGACTGTGACTTGAGATTCTTTGTAGTCCCTGCGAGCACGATGACCACGCCAAAACCGTTGTCTCGGGCCAAGGCAGCCACAGTGGTAAATGACAAGGTCTTCCCAGATTGCACGTAGCCCACCACGAGGAGTGCCGTGGTACCTCTCGGACTTGTTGGCGGAACACAGTGAGACAGAACATCGGTGGCCTCGGTCAAGACGCGCCCCATTTCGACCTGGCTCAACGTTGAGCCAGGCCCAGAGGTCTTTAGCTGAAGGAACTCTTGCGCATACCGACCGGGTTTCGGCGACCAAATTCCAACGGTTGAATCAGCGGGCTCCATGGAAAAAGTTGCCATCTCGAGGTCCTCCGTCTAGGCGATATGAAAGGAGGAGTTAAGAACAAGATTGAGGTAGCTCAGAACGAATTGAGATCGAGCACCAGATTTCTTCCCCAACGCCAGCGCCATGCCGATACAACTCGCCAGCGCCAGAAATAAACTGCTGTTTTCTCCATCTGGGCCAATGTACTGGCGAGAGAATGGATGTGCGAAGTTGACGACGACATCGAGTTTGTGTGCTACCGCGCCGGACAATTCGTCAACGGCGTCGTACTGCGACCCGACGCGAAGCCAATCTGGCGAGGAATCATCAAGTGTTGCTTTCATTTCGACAACCCACAAACCGTCGTCTGCATTGAACCGCGCTTGCTTCTGAACAGGCTGAGAAGATCCAACGCTCGGCTCAGCCGCGTCGACATCGCCGGTAAGGAAATTGGGTATGAACTCGGTGGAAATTGGCGACTGAGATGCCTCGTCGACTGCCACCGGAAAGCCCGTTTCGAGGACGGCTGCGACCTGAGCAGCGGCCCTCACGATTGGCTGCCGTTCATCCGCTTGAGGGGTCTTCGACCGATACTCCTCAGCCTGACGAAGGATATTCATCGGCTCGGAGCCTAGTTGCGCTCTCAGAGCCGAAAGAAGCGCCTCCTCATGCTCTTCCCACCTGAAGCCATCTTTGGTGTAGCTGATCTCGAATCCGGTCAATTCGAGTTCGCCGAAGATGCGTTGAAACTCGAAGCTGGTCGAGCGTTTGAATATCTCAATTGGGCGATATGTCTCGTCATAGCTGCCGAGAATCAACCGATCACGACGAAATAGGGCAAGCCCGGCCTCTGATGTCGAGCCGCGCGCACGAATGCCCACGAAGCCGTCAAATCCACGCCCCTCGCCAAGGTCTACGGTTACGCGCTTTTTCCAGACCAAGTCCCCGACGTTCTGATCCCAGGCGGGTGGTGCCTCAAGAACCTCGACCTCAGCAAACACGACTGCATCACCGTTAACAAAGAGTTGCAGGTCTCCGCGGCGAAGGAACTGTCGGTAGATAC
>DASYEE010000166.1:0-6767 GCA_036499165.1 Galbitalea sp.
GCGAGGAGCGCGACCGGGATCACCACCGTTCGGGTGAGGCTGTGTTTCGACATTGCGGTACTTCCTCTTCTCTTCGTTGAGTTCGGGCGACCTGCGCGGGCCGGACGCCATGTGACGCGGAACGCAGATTGTCGGACGTTCGTCCGCTGAACGGACATTTGCTATGCGAGTGCAATCTTCATCCCACGCGAATGGGTTGTCAATAGCGCGCGGAAACCGGCTTCGGATTGAATTCCTGTGCGTATTTCCGGGCGCGCCAATGACACCGGGATGACGGACGCCCGTCCGTTTATCGGAGGTGCGTCATCCCGGTGTGGGCTCGAAGTTGTGCGACGGCGCTCTCGCCGATCACTCCCCGCTGTGCGTGGAAGCCGTCCTGAACTCGGTGTAGGTGTACGGGTTGTCGAGGATCTTCGTGGCCGGGATATCCGGGTTCATCCCCTCGGCCCACAGCGGGTCGCCGAGCGCACCCTGCAGGTACTCGACCGTCGACTCGATCTGGCCGCGCACGCTGTCAATCTCGTTTCCGATGAGGCGTCCGTTGTGCTTTGCGACGACGCCGTTCACCACAACGGTCTGCACGTCACCCCTGCTCGCCTGCAGCGCGATGTGGCCGTTCGGGTTCAGGATCGGGAACATCGCGGGCGAGTTGTCGTTCTTGACCAGGACGATGTCGGCGCGCTTGCCGGGCTCGAGGCTGCCGACCAGGCTGCCCATCCCGATGGTCTCGGCCCCTCCGCGGGTCGCCCACTCGACGACGTGTTCCGCACGAAGGTGAGAGTGCGTGACGGTCTCGCCCTTCTCGTGCGCTTTGATGTGCTCCCAGCCGCGATCCGCGCCGAGGGTCGAGCGCATCGCAGAGAACAGGTCGCTCGAGAACCAGACGCTGGTGTCGACCGAGAGCGAGACCGGGATGCCGTACTGGCGAAGGATCCACGACGGCGGGTAGCCCTGCCCACAGCTGAGTTCGCTCTCGGTCGACAGCGAGACGGAGCCGCCGGTCGCGGCGATCCGCTGGTACGAGTCGTCGCTCAGCGTCGCGGCGTGCACGTAAACGCTCTCCGGTGTCATGAAGCCGTTCTCGTGCATGAGACGGATGCCGTCGTCGTTGGTCGCGCCCCACACGCCCGCGTGGGTCGTGACCGGCAGCCCGAGCTCACGTGCCGCCTCGAACGCCGCGCGCTCGGGGAAGGCCGGATCTCCCGTGACGTCGAACGCCAGCTGCACCCGCAGCTGCTCAGACCCGGTGTTGTTGTCGGCGAGAAATTTCTTGATCGCGGGATCGGCCGTCCACTCCCATGGGCCCGCGAAGATGTTGCCGTAGGCGAGAACGTAGCGTCCAACCGACGAGCGCAGCGCGTCGAGCGCCGCCTCGCCGTGCTCGAGCGTGCGCAGCCCGTGCGACCAGTCGACGGTGGTCGTGACTCCGGCGTCGATCGCGTCGAGGGCCGAGAGCCGGTTGCCGGCGTAGACATCCTCCGGCCTAAAGCTCTTGCCGTGCTCGAGGTAATACCAGACGAAGTACTGCGTCAGCGTCCAGTCTGCGCCGTATCCACGCATAGCGGTCTGCCACATGTGCCGGTGAGTGTCGATCATGCCCGGCATCACGATGCCGCCCTTGGCGTCGATCTCGAACGTGCCATCCGGCACATCCAGGTTCTGGCCGATGGCCTCGATGTTCTCGCCCACGACGAGGACGTCGGTGTCGGCGAGCACCCGGCGGCGGTCATCCACCGTCACGACGGTTCCGTTGCGGAACACGATCGGCTGGCCGTCCCTGGGTAGTTCTGTGCTGTCTTGCATGGCTTTCGGCTCCTTTGTCGAACATGCGCTGCCCGTCGGGCAGCTGCGGGGTGAAGTGCTGGATGGATCAGAGGGCGACGGTCGGGTAGTCCTTGTCGAGCCAGTGCGAGAGCTTCTGGGCATACTCGCGCTGGAACGCGAGCGGCCCCTGGGCGGCCTCGTAGTCGTCGTTGTAGATGGCGATGAAGATGGTCAGCGTCAGGAAGAAGTGCGCGCCGAGCTCGAACAGCTTCGGGTAGTCGAGGCCGACGAGCGCCGCGCGCTCCTCGTCGGTGAACGAGAGCCATGAGGTCTTCTCGACGCTGTTGTTCGTGCCGAGCCTGCGACCGTAGTCGCGTTCCCAACGCTCGATCAGCCCGGCCGGATCCGCCTTGTATGCCGCGAGCAGCTGCGGGTCGCCGTCGACCTGGTAGAGAAACTTGTTCACGTAGTACTTGCTCATCGCGGGTCGCCTCCCGGGTACCACGTCATGTACATCTCCCTGGTGTGGAACAGGTCGAGCTCGTCGACGTACGACGCCTCGATCGGCCCGGCGATCCCCATCATGAGGATCAGGTCCATGAAGCCGTGGGTCGCGTTGCCGGCTCCCGCCATGCTGTCGTGCGTCACGTTGGCGAGGATGGCGTCGATGTCGCCGCTCGCGAGCCAGTCGATCGCCTTGCGATCGAAGACCGGGTCAGGGCCCGTCTCACCGAACTGGCGGGGGCCGCCGAGTTCGAGCGAGAGATGGCCGCTGCCGATTGCCGCGATCTTCTTGTCGCCCGGGTACTCGTCGATGATCGAGCGGATGGCGCGGCCCAAATCCCAGAAGCGCTTCGGGCTCGGCAGGGGCGGCGCGAAGATATTCGTATAGATGGGCACGATCGGCAGGTCGGCGTCCGGCCTCGTCGTGATGATCGGGCAGATGATCGAGTGGTCGATCTTCAGCTCGTGGCTGATCGAGAAGTCGAAACCGCGGTCGAGCAGCCCCTGGAACATGTAGCCGGAGAGGTCTTCGTCCCCGTCGAGCAGATACTTCGGGATGCTGAACTCGCGCTCCTCGTTGTAGAAGGTCGCGTCGTATTTCGGCTGCTTACCGATCAGGAACGTCGGGTAGTTGTCTGAGAAGAACTGGTGGAAGTGGTCGGCGCCGACCATCACCAGGATGTCCGGGTTCGCGGCCGTGAGCGTCTCGCGGTACGCCTCGACCTTGCGCTTCCATTCCGGGGCCTGGGGCAGCTGCTCTTCCGGCGGCGTGAGGTGGGTCGCCTTGTAATAGAACGGGTGGTGCGTTGTAGCCAGAACGGCACTCAATTCGGCCATGGCAACTCTCCCTTGACTTGCTCGTGCTTACGATCTGTTCAGTTGTCGCCCGGAGGCGTGTACACGGCGTTGCGGTCGACAGAGGCGTAGACATCCGGCCCGATCGGGGTGATGCGCTCCTCGTTGACCTGGCCGATGAGGCCGGCGGTTCTGGCCAACAGCGAGAAGCCGCGGAGCATCTCGATCGGCAGGCCGAGGTCGGCGAGTGCCGCCCCGGCGACGCCGGCGCCGTTGAGCGGCAGTTTCTTGCCCATGACCTCCTCCTGCACGCGGCCGATGGCCTCGAACAGGGCGAGGTGCGGGCCACGGGTGCCCTCTTCCGTCGCGATGCGGATGATGGCCGGGGTGCGCGGGTCGCCCTGCTTGTGGACCGGATGCCCGAGGCCCGGGATCCTCGCACCCGCCAGCACCGCAGCGTCGAGCGCTTCGCGCGCCACGGCATCCCATTGGGCGTCGCCCCACGTCGCGTGGTCGGCGGGCAGGTCGCTCACCAGGTCGTGCAGGTACCGGCCGGTGTCTTCCGTGACGCCGAGAAAACGGGATCCGCCGCCGAGTAGCCCCGCGGCAATCGCGCCCTGCAGCGAGTCCGGGGCGCTGTAGTAGGTCAGCCTGGCCGCAATCGCGGTTGGCGTGAATCCGTGGTCGGCGAGGGAGACAAGCACGGCCTCGAACACGCGCACCTCATGCGATGTTGGTCGACGGCGGGCCACGAGCCAGAAGGCCAGCTCACCGAACGAGACGTTGCCCATCAGCTCGCCGGCGAGGTCGTGCCCCAGCAGCGAGATCGTCTCTGTCGTGCTCGTGCCGATGGACGTCGGATATTCAGGCATCCTGTATTTCCCTTTCGATCGGAGCGGCGAGCCAGGCCCGGATCTCGTCGTTGTCTGCACCAAGCCGCGGTGGGGCGCTCACGTACCGCGCCGGGGTTAGTGAGAAGTCGATGGCGTTGCGGATCATCGGGATGGCCGCGTCCCCCTCGCCGACCTGCACGATGGGGTTGAGCCCCAGGCGCTCGGCGAGCGCGACCCCGCCGTCAATAGTGTTGATCGGCCCGCACGCGACGCCGGCTGCGGTGAGGATGTCGAACCATTCCGCGGCCGTCTTCCGGGCCAGTGCCTCGACGAGCAGGGGCCGCAACGCCTCGCGATTGCGGTTGCGCAGCTCGCTCTCGGCAAAGCGCGGATCCGCTGCCAGCTCGGGACATCCGAGCGCCGTCGTGAGTTTGACGAACTGCCCGTTGTTGGCCGCGACGATCACGATGTCGCCGTCGCTCGCCGGCAACGGCTCGTATGGGAACAGGCTCGGATGCGAGTTCCCCATCCTGAACGGGACCTGCCCACCCGCGACATACGTCGATGAGTGGTTCGCCATGGCCGCGAGCGCGGTCGAGAGCAGGTTGACCTCGATGTGCTGGCCGAGGCCGAAGCTGTTGCGGTGATTGAGGGCGGCGAGGATGCCGATCGTCGCCTGCATGCCGGTCATGATGTCGAAGACGGAGACACCGCTTCGGTAGGCGGGCCCGTCTGCCTCACCGGTGAGACTCATGAGACCGGATGCCGCCTGCACGAGCAGGTCATAGCCTGGCAGGCTCGCCCCCTTGTCTGCCCCGAATCCGCTGATGGATGCGTAGATGACGGCCGGGTTCTGCTCGCGCACGGAATCGTAGTCGAGACCGAATTTGGCGAGGCCCCCTGGCTTGAAGTTCTCGATCACGATATCGGCGCGAGCGGCCAGCTCCTGCGCCAGCCCGCGGTCGTGCTCGTCGGTGAAATCGAGCACGACATCCTGCTTGTTGCGGTTCACCCCGAGGTAATAGGTGGAGACACCGTCGCGCTCAGGGGGCGTCCAGCCGCGGGTCTCGTCGCCCACGGGACTCTCGACCTTGATTACGGTGGCGCCGAGATCGCCCATGAGCTGCGTCGCATAGGGGCCAGCGAGCACCCTCGAGAAATCGGCGACGAGGAGCCCGGCCAGTGGCCCTCGAGGTGCGGCGCTGCTCACTCGGACTCCTTTTACGGACAAACGTCCGTTTGTCGGACACATCCATTGAATCCCACCAGCGGTGTCCCGTCAACCGGCGTGATCGTCACCAAGCGAATCGAGCGGCCTGTCCTGCAGTCGCTTCCAGTCTGCCGAGATGCGGGCGGCGGCCGTCAGCAAGGACGGGAGGTGGTGCGCGACCAGGTCTTCGAGGCTTGTCTCGGCCGCATGCACGGTGACGTTCGCTGCAGCCCGCACCTCGCCCGAGCCGTCCCGCACGGGTGCGGCAATTGACCGCACGCCCGGCGCAAGCTCTTCGTCGGCCAGCGCCCAGCCCTGCGCGCGCACGGTGGCAAGCTCGGCTTTGACATCATCGATCGAGCGTGGAGCGATCACGACGCGCGAGGCGCTCGGGGTCGCGAGGGTTCGCTCGAGAGTCGCCTCATCCAGCGCCGCAAGCAGCACCTTGCCCTGCGAGGTGACTACCGCGGGGAAGCGCGTGCCGATCTCGACGCGCAGTGCGATGATCTTCGGCACCGCCACTCGCGCCATGTAGACGATGTCCGAACCGTTCAGCTGAGCCATTGACGAGGATTCGCCCGTGAGTTTCACAAGGTCTTCGAGGTGCGGGCGCGCGACCTGCCAGAGACCGAGTGAACTGACGTACGCGTACCCCAGGTCGAGCACCTTCGGCGTCAACTCGAAGGTCGAGCGATCCTGGCGCACGAAGCCGAGCTCCTGCAGGGTGAGCAGCAGGCGCCGGGCGGTGGGGCGGGCGAGCCCCGTCGCCGTCGCGACCTCAGAGAGCGACATTGCCGGATGGATGTCGGAGAACGCGCTGATCACGTCGAGCCCTCGCGCCAGTGCCTCAACGAAATCGGCTGAAACTCCACGACCTGCCACGCTGCCGCTCCCTAACCCATCGGTGGTATCCAATGGTTGCACACTCGAGTGGGCTATTGACATGCACCCCGCACCGCCGCACAATCAAGTGCAATCGCATCGCGGACACTCGTCCGTATTCGCGACTAGCCGCGACGGTGCGCTCGAAGGGGAGGTCAGTGCATGGACACTCCAGTCGGTGATGCAAGATGAACGGCTGCACACAATGAATGTCGGAATCCTGCTATTGCGCCTGGCTCTCGCCGTCATCCTGGTCGCGCACTCCAGCCAGAAGACGCTGGGCTGGTTCCATGGGCTCGGCATCGAGAAGCAGTCCGCGTGGTTCGCGAATCTCGGCCTGAAACCCGGACGACCATTCGTCACAGTCGCCGCGACGGCCGAGGTGCTCGCAGCGATCTCGATCGCAACCGGTTTTCTCACCCCTCTCGGCGCACTGCTCGCGGCGGGAACGATGATCGTGGCCGGGATGACCATGCACCTGAACGCCGGCCGGATCTGGAACGCGGCGGGCGGGGGCGAATACCCGTACATGCTGGCGGTGATCGCCATCGTGATCGCGTTCGTCGGGCCGGGACGCTTCTCGCTGGACCAGCTGATCGTGAGAGCTGTGCCATCCTTCTCCCACTTAGATTCCGGTGCGCTGGTCGGTGTGATCGTGGCGGTGGTCGCCGTGCTGGGAGCGATCCCCTTCGCCATGGTGATCGTGCGCTCTAAACGAGCCGCCACCGTGGCCGGCGACGCGGACGCGCAGAGCTGACGACATCCCACCCACTGCGCCC
>DASYEE010000167.1:0-3371 GCA_036499165.1 Galbitalea sp.
CACGGCGCCGGCCTCCAACACGCACCACTCGACCCGCACAACGAACATTCGAGCGCGGACAAGGCGATCTCCGGCGCCAGCGCGTCGCGTGGCGACCTCCTTCTGACACGGGACGGTACTTCCGGCGCGCTCGGAGAACCCGCCCGCTACCCAAGTAGCCTCCGGCCTCCGAAGCGCGTCCGAAAACGACGAAGGCCCAGCTCCTCTCGGAACCAGGCCTTCTTCGTTTTCGTGTTGCTGGATCGACGTATCGTCATCCAGCGAGAGTTGCGCGGGCCCGCAACGCGACTTATCAGCGCGCGAAATTCCCGAGGATCTCGACTGGTGGGTGCCCTTCGAGGAGTCGATCGCGATCGGGTGGGAGTAGTCTCCGAGGCGGGGGCTCCGTCGGGCTCCCAGAGGCGACCCGTCGCACAGTGTGTCCGCCGTTTCGTGCGATAGTGCTGGGAATCGTCAGGGATTGTTCGCAATGACCGATCAGGAACTTGCCCGGAACATGCGCGCCGTCGCCCATGCCATCGCGCAGCAAGAACTCGAAGGCCTGACGGTGCCCGCCTCGACCGTCGACGACCTGCGCCGCGTCGCACGGGGCGAGATTTCGGTGGGCGAAGCCATCGCCAATGTCCACGCCCGGTTGCGCGGCGCGCGAGTGTCGGTCGGATCGTAAGTCAGGGGGAGGAGCCCGGTTGTCGACGCGGAGGCGTTCTGGCACAATGACCCGCAATTGCACGGAGTTTGCGGATGTCGCGTCACCTTGACCTCGCCGATCTGCCCGAGCCCGTCGCGCGTTTGTCGCAGGCCGAGGTCGCGGCCGGACGCTTCGCCACGGTTGAGGATGTCCTCGCGGCAGGCGTCGCTGCGCTCCAGGAGCAAGCGGAAGCCGAGCAAGAGTGGCCGGACTACGTCCGCGACCTTTGGAAGGAGCGGGCTGCCGCCGCCGACCGGGGCGAGTTCTCGGACGGAACGGCGGCGGAGATGATGGCGCGCGTCGGCGCTCGCGTCGAACGCGGCGCCACGTGACGAACGGCGCAAGTCCGCAGGCTGCTCGCCGTCGAGGCGGACATCGAGCACGTTCTCGGCCACACGCTGCGGCGCTTCGGGGTTCGTAAGTACGAGGGTCATCCGACAACTTCTTTGACACTCACCGCTACCGCCACGACTCGCGTGGTCGCTCACGACGCGGGTACTCCGCCCTCAGCCGCCGTCGCCACCGTCAAGGATCGCTGCAGCACAAAGGTAGCCACCCGGTCGCATGAGCAGGCGCATCGACCGCCGCCGTGGCGCTCTGCTCTTCGCTCAAGGGCAAGAGTCCGGACCCGCACTCGGAAGACCACCGTCGGCGCTCTGGCAACCAGTCCAATCGGTCGCATTCGGACCGGGACAGGTGAACAGAATCAGCTGTGGACTGGCAATGGTTTGCGGGAACAATACGAGGCGAAAGGCCATCGGCGATGCCGTGTACGAGAATGCGCCAACGTACGAAACGGGGTCGAGTCCGAAATCCTCGACCGTCATGAAGAAGAGCCAGGTCGTCTCGTCGAAGTATCCAGAAATAGGACCCGACGCCAGAGTGTCTCCCAAACCGTCGCCCAATGTGTGCGTCCCGGCGAAGGTCCTGATGCCCCCAGATGCGCCCAAGTCATGCGGATCGGAATCCGCGTTTACAAAGTAGGAGTCCGCAGCGGAGCACTCATTGTACCATGAGTTCTCGAGCGGCGGGTACGCGCTCTGCGTGATGATGCCGTAGGCACTCGCCGGGCCGACAACCGCCTCCGTGGCTGCTGTCCGCGCCACGAGAAACGGCGTTGACGCCGACGCAAGTCCCGTAGAAGAGGTCACCATCACGGGGTTACTCCCCTGAGGTAGTGAGTCAGGGACCGCAGCCACCAGCTTTTCAGCACTCGGAACCGAGGTATCCAAAGAAATTATCGTGGCCTTTAGGCCACCGACGAACACGCTCGCGTTCTCCAGGTGGGTTCCAACAACGAGGAGCGCGCCGCCCGCGACGTTCGTCGCCGGTGCGACCTCGGAGATCGTGGGAGTCAAGCCAGCGTCAGGCGCGTCTGCCTCTGCTTCGGCGAATTCATCGGGCGCGGCGTCCATGTAGGCGTCGGCATCCTCGACATCCTCCGCGATCGCGTCTCCGATCGCATCTTCAGGCGCGTCGACGTCGTTCGCGTCGTCCGCATCGATGTCTTTACCGTCTCCGCCGTCCGCCGCGCTCGAGTCCGAGATGCTTGCATCGTCGGAAGCTTTGTTGTTCGCGCCTCCCGCGGAGGTCTTGCACTCAACGATCCATATCCAGGTCAACCCCGACAACAAGACGTATCCGACCTTATGAACGAGTCTAGGCATTGTCGGTGATCCTAGATTTGAGCTGTTCGAGTTTTCTCGCCAACACCTCCAGAAGTGGTCCGACTTTGCGTACAACGCTCTGAATCTCGACGGTTCCGCGACTTCGCATGGCGTCGAGTGTCGGAGACGAGGCTTGCTCCGGGTGTTCCTTTTTGAACACGGCGACCTCTTTCGAACGGGCATACGCGATTTCGTTCAGTTGAAGAAGACCGCCCTGGTGGACATCGTTCAGGGCGTAGTCAAAGATTCCTTCCACGTCCCGGGCCAAGCTCGGTGTGTCATCCAGCCAGCGTACGACTTCCTCCGCATACGCTTCTCGGTGCAAGCGGAGGTCGTGATAAATCTCGTTGTATTCGTGAACTTTGATGGTCAAAATATGGTCCGTTTCCTCGTCCGGATCGATCGCGGCCGCTCCTGAGTAAGCGAATGCGTCGCTCAAGTTCTTCGCCGCGAGCTCGTAGTGCTCGAGACGAGCATAGAAGCTCGGGAAGCTCGCGAGCAGTGCCTTTCGATGCACTCCTCCAGGTCGAGCGCTGACGCGCCCGAAGACAACGACAAAACCGAGGAACAGAACAAGCAAGGTACTCAAGTACGCCCAAAACAAAAATCCCTGTCGACGGGAGCGCAGCCAGGCGGTCGCAGAGACCCCGTTCTTTGGCCGGACACCGTAATGCTCTCGAATTTGAGCTAACCGATCGTTCTCGGGCACCAGTTCCAGCGTCTTCGCGAGAGACGTGTACGTAGCGTGTTTCCAGAAGAGAAACGTGGCTGCGAGAGTGAGGACAATGAGCCCGGTGAGCGCCAACGGGCTTTCGGCGACGACGGAAAGACTATCAAGAGCCGCCGAGTAGAATGACCCATCGACCGCGAATTCGCTCATGGTACGATGGTAGCCGTCGTAGTCTTTGCTGTGAAGACGGTACACGGTGTACCGTCCGGCGCCGAGACTCGCTCCGCCGTTTCACGCTTGTGTCATCCTTCGAAGGAGCATCGCTGCTCGAGACAGCGAAATTCTT
>DASYEE010000168.1:0-40632 GCA_036499165.1 Galbitalea sp.
GGCCGTTGAGGCCGCAGTTCAGCACGCTGTGGACGCCCGGCAAACTCAGCTCTGCTGCGCCGCTAAAGTTGAGGACATGAGTGCCCCGCAAACCGGATTCGAGCTATTCACTGATCGCAGCGTCGTCGCAATGCGCGTCAACGGCGAACTGAAGGATCTTGCGACTACGGTGGCGGAGGCCGACCAGGTCGAAGCCGTGACGATCGATTCTGCTGATGGGCTGGCGATCCTGCGCCATTCCGCAGCGCATGTCACGGCGCAGGCGGTCCAGTCGATCAATCCCGAGGCCAAGCTCGGCATCGGGCCGCCGATTACCGACGGGTTCTACTACGACTTCGATGTCGCTGAGCCGTTCAATCCAGAAGACCTGAAGGCCATCGAAAAGGCCATGGAGCGGATCATCCGCCAGGGCCAGCGTTTCGTGCGCCGGGTTGTGACGGAGGATGAAGCCCGTGCCGAGCTGGCAAACGAGCCATACAAGCTCGAGCTGATCGGTCTCAAAGGCCATGTCGGCCATGGTTCGGGCTCGACCGATGACAATGAAGACGTTGAGGTCGGGGGCGCAGAACTCACCATTTACGAGAACGTCGACGGCAAGACCGGCGAGGTCTACTGGAAGGACCTCTGCCGCGGCCCGCACCTGCCGAGCACCCGCATGATCGGAAACGGTTGGAAACTGCAGCGCAACGCTGCCGCGTACTGGCGCGGCTCTGAGAAGAATAAGCAGCTCCAGCGAATCTATGGCACCGCGTGGGCGACCAAGGATGATCTGCGCGAGTATCTGGAACGCCTGGAAGAGGCCGCGAAACGGGACCACAGAAAGCTCGGTAAGGAGCTCGACCTGTTCTCATTTCCGGAGGAGATCGGCTCCGGGCTATCGGTTTGGCACCCGCGTGGCGGAATCGTGCGGCAGGAGATCGAACAGCACGCGAGGCGTCGACACATCGAGGCAGGCTACAGCTACGTGTACACGCCCCATATCTCGAAGGCCGACCTGTTCATCCAGTCGAACCACCTCGTCACGTACAAGGAGGGCATGTTCCCGCCGATCAAGATGGACGAGGAAGTCGACGCCGACGGTCACGTCACCAAGCAGGGTGTCGACTACTACCTGAAGCCGATGAACTGCCCCATGCACATCCTCATCTACAAGGAGCGCGGGCGCAGCTACCGCGACCTGCCGATGCGCTTGGCGGAGAACGGAACCGTGTATCGCAACGAGCTTTCCGGCGCCCTCCACGGCCTCACGCGCGTGCGCGGATTCACCCAGGACGACTCGCACCTCTTCGTCACTCCTGACCAGCTCGAGGAGGAAGTCACGAAGGTGCTGGACTTCGTCGTCTCGATGCTCCGCGACTTCGGTCTTGAGGACTTCGAGCTCGAGCTTTCGCTGAAGGACGACGAGAAGTCGAAGTGGATCGGGTCTGACGAGTTCTGGGAGTACTCGACGAACGCGCTGCGCAACGTCGCGATGCGAAGCGGCCTGAAGCTCACCGAGGTCCCGGGGGAGGCCGCCTTCTATGGTCCGAAGATCGACCTGAAGACCAAGGATGCAATTGGTCGCGTCTGGCAGCTCTCCACGGTGCAGGTCGACGTCAACCTGCCTGAGCGTTTCGAGCTCGAGTTCACAGACAAGGACGGCTCAAAGCAGCGCCCCATCATGATTCACCGTGCACTGTTCGGCTCGATCGAGCGATTCTTCGCCATCCTGCTCGAGCACTACGCTGGCGCGTTCCCGGTATGGCTCGCCCCGGTGCAGGTCGTTGGGATCCCGGTGGCCGAGGCGTACGAGGACTATCTCGGTGACGTGATCGCGAAGCTGAGAGCCGCGGGCGTTCGTGCCGAACTGGATGACTCATCCGACCGCATGGCGAAGAAGATCCGTACCCACACCAAAGAAAAGGTGCCGTTCCAGCTGATCGCAGGCGAAGAGGATTCGGCGAACGGGTCGGTGAGCTTCCGTTTCCGCGATGGGACGCAGGAAAACGGCGTACCGATCGCGGACGCGATTGCGCGCATCCTCGACTCGATTGAAACCAAGGCGCAGGTCTAGTCACGTGGATGACGCACGGCGGCGTGATCTGGACGGGCAGCTTCACGACGTAGAGCTCTCCGGGGACTTCGCTGCGGTTCCCGACGCGTACCAGCGCCTGTGGACCCCGCATCGCATGGTCTACATCGAGAACAACCAGGATCCGGATAAACAGGGTTGTCCGTTCTGCGTCGCGCCGAGCCTCTCGGATGAGGAGGCGCTGATCGTCGCCCGTGGCGAACACGCGTACGTGCTGCTGAACCTGTTCCCATACAACAGCGGTCACCTGCTGGTCTGCCCGTATCGGCACGTTGCGCTCTACGACGAGGCCACGAGCGACGAAATCGACGAGATCGCGACCCTTACCCAGACGGCGATGCGGGTCCTTCGCCAGACATCGCACTGCGATGGTTTCAACATCGGGATGAACCAGGGCCAGCTTGCCGGCGCGGGCGTCGCTGATCACCTGCACCAGCACATCGTTCCGCGCTGGGGGCAGGACTCGAATTTCTTCCCGATCATCGCGCACACCAAGGCGCTTCCGCAGCTTCTCGGCGACGTTCGTCGCCAAGTCGCCGAGGCGTGGGCCACGTGAAGCACCAAGTAGAATCAAGGATCATGAGCGACAACACGACGTCAGAATCAGGCACGAGCCGCGTGAAGCGCGGCCTCGCGGAGATGCTGAAGGGTGGCGTCATTATGGACGTCGTCACAGCAGACCAGGCGAAGATCGCCGAAGACGCTGGTGCCGTCGCCGTCATGGCGCTCGAGCGTGTTCCAGCGGACATCCGTGCGCAGGGTGGGGTGGCCCGCATGAGCGACCCAGACCTGATCGACGGCATCATCGAGGCCGTGTCGATCCCGGTCATGGCCAAGGCGCGCATCGGCCACTTCGTCGAGGCACAGGTTCTGCAGGCGTTGAAGGTCGACTACATCGACGAGTCCGAGGTGCTCAGCCCGGCCGATTATGTGAATCACATCGACAAGTGGAACTTTGCGGTGCCGTTCGTCTGCGGCGCTACCAATCTCGGCGAGGCGCTTCGTCGCATCACCGAGGGCGCGGCCATGATTCGTTCCAAGGGCGAGGCTGGAACGGGCGACGTCTCGGAGGCGACCAAGCACATCCGTACCATCCGCGGCGAAATCGCGGCGCTGGCAGGCAAGTCGAAGGACGAGCTGTACGTCGCGGCGAAGGAGCTGCAAGCGCCGTACGAACTGGTCGCCGAGGTTGCAGCGGCAGGCAAGCTCCCCGTCGTGCTGTTCACCGCCGGCGGCGTCGCGACCCCGGCGGATGCGGCGCTGATGATGCAGCTCGGTGCTGACGGCGTCTTCGTCGGCTCAGGAATCTTCAAGTCGGGAAACCCCGCACAACGCGCAGCGGCAATCGTGAAGGCGACGACGTTCTTCGACGACGCCCAGGTGATCGCAGAGGCCTCCCGCGGGCTGGGGGAGGCAATGGTAGGCATCAACGTCTCCGACCTCGCAGCCCCACACCGGCTTTCCGAGCGTGGCTGGTAATCCCGCGGGTGCACCGGTCGGCGTCCTCGCACTTCAGGGGGATTTTCGCGAACACATCGCCGTGCTCCGGAGCCTCGGTGCCGATGCCGTGCCGGTTCGGCGGGAAGCCGAGCTCTCCGCAGTCGCAGGGCTCGTGATTCCGGGCGGTGAGTCGTCCGTGATGGACAAACTCACCAGGATGTTCGGGCTCGCCGCGCCCCTGAAGCGCGCGATCGCCGATGGCCTACCCGTTTGGGGAACCTGCGCCGGCCTGATCATGCTCGCTGACCGTATCCTCGATGGCATCGACGGGCAGGAGTCGCTCGGCGGCCTCCACATCGACGTTCGGCGGAACGCATTCGGATCGCAACTCGACTCGTTCGAGACGGAGCTCTCGATTCCCGTTCTCGGCGAACCCGACCTGCACGCTGTGTTCATTCGCGCACCCGTTGTCGAGGCGACATCCCCTGCTGTCACCACGCTGGCCGCGCTGGCGGATGGCCGGGTCGTCGCCGTCGAACAGGGCAACCTCCTCGGCACGTCGTTTCACCCGGAGATGACTGGAGACACGCGTTTTCACGAGTACTTCCTGGCCAAGGTCGCTGCCGCGCGGTGAGCGTCGTGCTGAGGTCGATTGCCGGGCAGCTCATCACCGGTGCCTGTCCGAACATTCTCGTCGAACGCACAGACGAGCACGTCGTGCTCTTCCAACCCGCTGGCACGGTCTGGCGGCGCGCCCGTGGGGCGCGCGGGGGTCCTCGGGGGCGAAATCTCTTGCTGGAGTATCCGCTGACGGGGCACGACGACGTCGAATGGATTGGAGACGGTGTTGTACGTGTGCACCGGTTTGGTGAACCGTGGTCTGTCTGGCGCTGGATCGACCACAACGGCCAGTGGCGGGACGACTTCTATGTCAATCTCGAGGATCCGTGGCGACAGACATCAGTCGGCTTTGATTCAGGCGACTGGGTGCTCGACCTCGTTGCCCGCAGCGACCGAAGCTGGCGATACAAGGATCTCGACGAGTTGGCGTGGATCGAGTCCCTCGAGCCGAACGGCACCTGGGTTCCGGCGGTGCGATCGGCGGGCATCCAGGCCTCGGTCGCAATCGAGGAAGGTTCGTGGCCCCTCGATGCGGACTGGGATGCGTGGATCCCGGCGATGAATATCGGCGGTGAGCTGCCGGTACTGCCGGGCGATTGGGCGAGGGACGTGACTCCAGGCGAAGGCCGATGAGTCAGGACGCGAGCACCATCGAGTTCGGCTGGTTCTGCAACATGGCGGCTCGGTACGCCTCCTCCAGCGCGCTGGCGTGAACCGTCGCCGAAAAGACCTCGCGAGCCGCAATGGCGCGAGCAGATGCTTGCTCGACCGGACGAGGATCGTGAGCAAGAAGTACGAGCGCGGCGGCCATGCCTTCAACGCTTGCATCGTCGACGAAGATCCCAGCGCTGTCGAGGCCCTCGCGGAGTCGAGCGTCGACGTAGACGACGCCACGCAGCGCCGCGACGCTTTCTGCGACAGTCATCGGCTGGTTGTCGTACCCGAGCGAGGTCAGGGCGCTGACATGGTGATCGGCAAGAAGCGCCGCGACCTGCGAGCTCGCAACGCGGCCGAGGACCCGAATACCCGGAGACCTTCTCGCAATCGCACGAATTCTCGGCAGCAGCGGACCGTCGCCGGCGAGTGTCACCTCGAGGGCGCCAGGGCCGACGATCTCGCAGGCCAGCGACGCAGCTTCAGCAAACTCGGCCGCTCGTTTCTCGGGAATGCAGCGACCGATCCAGAGCACCCGAAGCGGTCCGGCAACGGAGGCGACCAGCCGAGCTGCACCGCTGGTTCCAGGAGGAACGCAATTGGCAACCGCAGTCACGCGCGACACTCCCGCAGCTCGGAGGTCCTCGGCCTGGTGCGCCGATGGCGACACAACCAGGTCTGCGCTGAGCGCCACGGCGAGAGTGAGTCCTCGCATCGCGTTGTCCACTTCGTTGTCGCACAGGTGCATCCTCGGGGCGTCGAGTCCGGTGGCTGCCCGGTGAAGACGTCGGATTACCCGTGCGAGCAAACGGGAGGACCGGAATCCCGATCGCCAGTACAGGGTGTGAACGGTGTGGGTCCGTGCGATTCCGCGATCGGCCGCGACCTTGAGCGCCGCAGCAGAAAGCCCGAACTCCGAGTGAACGTGAACGACGTCGATTGCGCGCTCCACGACTATGGCATCGAGTCGGGAACGGGTCGTTCGCGAGTTCGTGACGACGGCCATATCGAGCACGGGTAGGACCACCCGGGACTTCCACGCAACCTGCTCGGGCGGTACTGGCACGCGTCCAGCTCTTCCGTGGCGGCCCGGAGCGACGACCGTGACCGTGTGGCCCGCCGCGCGCAGGGCAGCGACTTCGGCTGCAATCGCGGTCTGGGCGCCGCCGAGATAGTCCAGAAAGTAGTCGCACACAACAAGGATGTTCATGTCACTGACGCTACGAAGCTGAGTGAGACTCGGCGTCCTGCGACCGGTCAGACTGGCTCATCCCAACGGATGAAATCGGTCGGCACCTCTCGAGGGAAGTGGCGCACAGCGTTTACCTTGGGGCTATGTCGAATCCGCTGCCTGTCCGCCCCGCCAGAGCAATCTCGATCCTCAGGGGCTTCCTCGAGCCGATCATCGGCTCCGTGTTCACGCTGTTGTGGATCAACGCCGAGTCTGGCAGGCAGGATGTCGCGATCGTGGCGATGTGCGCCATCGGTCTGGCGATCGCGCTGTCCATGGCGCTTCCCCTGATCGCAATGGGGCTAACTGCCCTTGTCATCCTGTGCCAGGCGGTGACGTTGCTGCCACGCCCGACCTCAACCGACTGGCCCGTCTATTTCGGCGTCGCCATCGTTGTCGGAATCGCGGCAACGGGCACCAGCGCACGTGTGCGGTGGATCGCACTCGGGTTCGGGGCTGTTGCTGCTATTGCTGCGGTCGCCATGATGGTCTTCCAGGCGGATGGCTGGATGAGCTGGACCGGCTATGGCGACCACATCCGGTTGTATTACATGAGCCAGGATTTCGTCCAACTCGCAGCCCTCGGCGTCGTCGTCTCATCCCTGGCCTGGGGATCGGGATTCGCGATCAGCGCGACCAGGCGCCTGATGCTGAGCCAGCAGGTGACACTCGGGGTAACGCGTCGGCTCGCGCTGTCGGAGGTCGAGCTCGCGGTCGCCCAGGAGCGCAATCGGATTGCCCAGGAGATGCACGATGTTCTCGCACACTCGCTGGCGGTCGTGGTCGCGCAGGCTGACGGCGCCCGGTATCTGCGCCCGACCAGGCCGGCGGCGGTCGACGGCGCGCTCCAGACGATCGCTGACTCAGCACGGATGGCACTCGGAGACATGCGCGGCGTGATCGACGGGATCCTGGACGGTACAGAGCAACCCCAGCCGCGGCTCAGCGACCTTGAGTCACTCGTATCCGGCATGGCTTCCACGGGCATGAAGGTGACGCTGCGGGAGATTGGCGACCGCGCCGACCTTGCAGACGGCCAGGAGCTGGCGCTGTACCGGATCGTGCAGGAGGGACTGACCAACGCCCTTCGGCACCGCGGCCGCGACAGTGCGGTTGGCATCGTGCTCGACTGGAGGGGACCGGGCGTTTCACTGCTCCTCGAGTCAACCGGAGGCGTCCTGACCGAGACGACGGAAGCCGATCGCTGCGGTCGCGGGGTGATGGGAATGCGGGAGCGCGCGCACGTCGCGGGAGGCTGGCTCACCGTCGGTCTTGAAGAGGATGGGACGCACCGCTTGACAGCATTTCTGCCGTACTACTCTGCCCGCGCTCGTCTGCCCGAGCTGGTCGGGTAATGATGGTGCCGCAGCCCGAGTGGATCGACATTGTTCTCGCCGACGACCAGGCCCTGTTCCGTGCGGGTCTCGAGATGCTCATCGAGTCCCAGCCGGACCTCCGACTGGTTGGGAGTGCTGCGAACGGGCGAGAAGCCGTGGATGTCGTGCGAGAGACCCGTCCCGCCGTCGTTCTGATGGACATTCGGATGCCGGTACTTGACGGCATCGCCGCCACCGAGATCATTCTCAGCGGTGCAATCGACGCCAGCGAATGGGTTCCGCGCATCCTTGTGCTGACGACCATGCGGCACGATGAGGCGGTTGTACGGGCAATTCGCGCCGGAGTTAGCGGGTTCGTCCTGAAAGACGCAGATCCGGAGTTTCTGCTTGCGGCGATTCGAACGGTGCACCAGGGGCAGGCGGTAATAGCGCCAGCCCAGACATTCGACCTGATCCGGGAGTTTGGCGGGGAAGGTGTCCGGCGAGCAAACGAGGCCGCGATCGAACCGCTGACTCCGCGTGAGCGTGACATCTTTGCCCTCGTCGCCAAGGGGCTCAGCAACGCGGAAGTCGCGAGCAGCGCATTCGTGAGCGAAACCACTGTCAAGACCCACTTGAGCGGCATCATGACGAAACTGGGGCTGCGGAGCCGCGTTCAACTGGTCAGTTTCGCGTGGGAAAACGGTCTCGTCGGCGCAATAGCGCGAGCATGATCGCGGGGCGCGGCAGGAGTCGGGCGAGCGCTGGGTAGGATGTTCTGCATGTCAGGCCACTCCAAATGGGCAACGACCAAGCACCAGAAAGCGGTCAAGGACCAGCGCCGTGCCAAGTCGTTCGCCAAGCTCATCAAGAACATCGAGGTCGCCGCGAAACTCGGCGGTGCAGATCTCTCCGGTAACCCGACCCTGGTCGACGCGATACAGAAGGCGAAGAAGACCTCTGTACCCAACTCGAACATCGACTCGGCGGTCAAGCGGGGCTCCGGCCAGCTCGGCGAGGCGGTCGATTACCAGACGATCATCTACGAGGGCTACGCAGCCAGCGGAGTTGCACTCCTGATCGAGTGCCTCACGGATAACAGGAATCGCGCTGCAGCAGACGTCCGGACCATCATGACCCGCAACGGCGGAACGATGGGCGACCCGGGAAGCGTCGCATACAATTTCAGCCGCAAGGGCGTCATCAGCGTCGAGAAGGTTGACGGCGTCTCGGAGGACGACATCCTCGGTGCGGTCCTGGATGCCGGCGCTGAAGAGGTCAACGACCGCGGCCTGGGATTTGAGATCGTGACCGAGCCGCACGACCTGGTCGCCGCCCGCAGCGCCCTTCAGGATGCCGGGATCGACTACGACTCCGCCGATGTCGAATTCGTGCCAGGGCTCACTATCGAGGTCGATCTCGAAACGGCTCGCAAGATCTTCCGCCTCATCGATGCACTCGAAGACAACGACGACGTCCAGAACGTCTACGGCAACTTTGAGATCCCGGCAAGCGTCCAGGCTGCCCTCGACGACGAAGAGTAGTCGGATGACCGCCCGGAGCGCCCCTCGAGCCGCGGCCCACCCGTGACCCTCCGTGTTCTGGGGATCGACCCGGGACTCACCCGTTGCGGCGTCGGCATCGTAGATGTCGAACCGTCGCGGAGCGCCGTACTCGTGCACGTCAGCGTGATCCGCACGCCGCCGGACATGCCGCTCGAACAACGGGTCCTTGCGATCGGGAACGGGATCGCGGCGGTTCTCGACGAATTTGGGCCGCAGGCGGTCGCTCTCGAGCGCGTCTTCGCGCAGCACAACCTGCGTACCGTGATGGGCACCGCCCAGGCCAGCGGCGTTGCCCTGCACGCCGCTGCGGCCCGCGGGCTGGCGGTTGGCCTGCACACGCCGAGCGAGGTGAAGGCAGCGGTAACGGGCTACGGAGCGGCAGACAAGAAGCAGGTTGCGACCATGGTGCAGCGAGTTCTGGGCCTCGATGCGCCGCCGACGCCAGCAGACGCATCCGACGCGCTTGCGCTTGCCCTTTGCCACGCCTGGCGCGGTGGTGGGACGCTGACAGCTGTTCCCGGAATGGGGCGGCGCACCCCTGGTGGTCTCACCCCCGCCCAGGAAGCGTGGCGAACGGCGGAGAAGTCGGCGGCCGCTCGTAGGCTTGGCCCGTGATCTCATCAGTTCGTGGAACCGTGCTCGCAATCACCAGTTCTTCGGTGGTGATCGAGGTCGGGGGAGTGGGGCTTGCGGTACAGGTGACGCCGGGCCACGCGCTTTCCCTTCGAATCGGTGCCGAGGCGACGGTGCGAACCGCCCTCATCGTGCGTGAGGACGATCTCAGCCTGTTCGGTTTCACGGATGCAGACGAACTCACCGTCTTCGATGCCCTCCGCGGAGTGACGGGCGTCGGTCCGAAATCGGCGATGGGGGTTCTTGCCGCGATGGACCCTGGCCAGATCGCGCAGGCGGTGCTCATGGAAGACGACGCCGCCTTCCGAAAGGTGAGCGGCATCGGTCCGAAGACCGCGAAGCTGATCGTGCTCTCGCTTGCGGGCAAACTGGCGATCGCACCGACCTCAGCGCGTTCGGCAGGGGTGCCCAGGGCCGCAGCGGGTGTCGCGGACAGCGTGCTCGTCGCTTTGGTTGGCCTCGGCTGGAACGAGCGCGCGGCCGGACAGGCAGTCGACGACGCACTGTCTGGGGCAAGCGAGGTCGAGCGCGAGAGCGTGCAGGCGCTCCTCAGGCTCGCCTTGACACGGCTCGGGCCGTCCCAGCTTGCCGGGAGCCAGGGCTGATGGCAGGCGACGACGGGACGACAGCAGCGGCGACGGGCGGCAGCGCGATGGAAGAGGTGCTGCGCCCGACTCCGGAGTCGGAGGCAGAACTCGCGTTCGAGGGAGCGCTGCGGCCGAAGTCGCTCGCTGAATTCGTGGGGCAGACTAAGGTTCGCGGGCAGCTGGAGTTGTTGCTCCAGGCGGCGGCCATCCAGAATCGCACGCCAGACCACATCCTGCTCGCTGGTCCTCCGGGGCTCGGCAAAACGACGCTTGCGATGATCGTCGCGCACGAGAGCGGAAGACCGCTGCGGATGTCGAGTGGTCCTGCCATCCAACACGCCGGGGATCTGGCGGCGCTGCTGTCGTCGCTGACGCCGGGCGAGGTGCTCTTCATCGACGAGATCCATCGCATGGCGCGGTCAGCCGAAGAGATGCTTTATCTAGCGATGGAGGATTTCCGCATCGACATCATGGTCGGGAAGGGGGCCGGTGCGACGTCCATCCCGCTTGATCTCGCGCCGTTCACCCTCGTCGGCGCTACGACCCGATCCGGACTGCTGCCGAACCCGCTTCGCGACAGGTTCGGCTTTACGGCGCACCTCGAGTTCTACGATGAGCCAGAACTCGAGCAGGTGCTTCGGCGCGCGTCGACGATGCTCGAACTGAACATCGACGGCAGGGCGCTGGCCGAGATCTCCGGGCGCTGTCGCGGCACTCCACGAATTGCTAACCGGCTGCTGCGCCGGGTCCGTGACTACATGCTCGTGCATCCGACGGCGGGCGGTCTCCAGGCGGTGCACGCGGCCCTTGAGTTGTACGACGTTGACGAGCTCGGCCTCGATCGGCTCGACCGCGCCGTCATGATGATCATTCTCACCCGGTTCGACGGGGGCCCGGTTGGGCTGAACACCCTTGCGGTGTCGGTCGGCGAAGAGGCCGAGACCATCGAATCCGTCGTCGAACCGTTCCTCGTGCGCATCGGACTGCTGACTCGGACCCCGCGCGGCAGGGTCGCGACCAGGGAAGCATGGAAGCATTTTGGTCTCGCCAGCCAGGCGGGTTCTGGGTCGGCGTCCGAGGCACTCTTCGGGGATGACTTATAATTCCCGAGTGGCCTTGTAAGGGAGTCTGATTAGACTGACCCGGCCCCTCAGACTCTTGGAAGGTCATTAATGTCTACGTACCTGCTCATCGGCGTTGCGGTAATCCTCATCGTCTTCATGTTCATCAACAGCCGTCGCAACCGTAAGCGGCAGGCCGAGCAGAAGTCGAAGATCGTCCCCGGCATCGAGGTGATGACCAACTTCGGCCTCTTCGGCAAGCTGCTCTCGATCGACGAGCTCTCGAATGTGGCAGAGGTCGAGACGACTCCTGGCACCATCATCCGAGTGCACCGCCAGACGATCACC
This sequence comes from Galbitalea sp., assembly GCA_036499165.1. GTDB lineage: Bacteria > Actinomycetota > Actinomycetes > Actinomycetales > Microbacteriaceae > Galbitalea. Next base: position 11,528 of record DASYEE010000168.1, read on the forward strand.
AAAGCCGTCGATCCTGTCGAAGGCGAGTCGGACGCGCCTCGTTCAGTCGAGGAGGCGATGGAGCGCGCCAACCGCGAGCAGGCCGACAGGGAAGCCGCTGAGAAGATCGACACGCAGGCGCCCGAATACGGAGAGCGTGTCGACGAAGACCCGATCACGAAGGCGACAAGCACCCCGGCCAAGCGTGCACCCCGCGCGCCCAAGAAGACCGAAGAGTAGACGCAGCACGAGTCGGGTCGTTGTCCCCGGCTCTTACCTACTACTCTGGTGTGCGGTCTGCGCAAGCGGACCGGTCTCCTCTCTCGCGCTGACCGATCCCGCGCGACTACAGAAAGCTGAGTTACCTGGTGGCAAGAACCAGTCCGGTTAAAAAGGCGTGGCGCTCGCTCGCGTGGCTCGGTGTCATCATCATCGCTTTGGTCGGACTGAACGTCTACGACTATTTCGTCTCGACAGTGCCAGCGCACACCTCGCAGGCCGCAACCTTCGCCCCGAAGCTCGGGCTCGACCTCGCCGGCGGCACGGAGATCATCCTGCAACCCGAGTTGGCGGCGAAACAGCAGGTCACAACAGACCAGTTGAACCAGGCGGTCGCGATCATCCGCCAGAGAATCGACGCCGCCGGTGTCGCGGAACCGCAGATCAGCACCCAGGGCGCGGGCGGAAGCCAGAACATCGTTGTGCAGATCCCGAGCACTCTCGACAAGGCAACCAAGAGCCGCATCACCAAGGCTGCGCAGTTGTCGTTCCGCGCGGTGCTCGTGACTGATGCAGCATCCACGACCTCGACCGGATCCTCAGCAACGCCGACTCCGGGCGCGACACCGACGCCGACGCCCTCCCTGAACTCCACGCCGACCAGCAAGCCGACCAATGGCAGTGACCTGGCGTACGTGACGCCCGCCCTGCAGGCGCAGTACAACAGCTTCAACTGCAAGGATGACGTCGCCGCAAACCTCGCGCCGAAGTCGAAGCCGCTCATCACCTGTGACTCGACCGGAACGCAGAAGTTCATCCTCGGTCCTGAGGAGCTCTCCGGCACGTCGATCACCAACGCGACGGCGGCCGTCGTGCAGACCAGCACCGGTGCGAGCACCGGCCAGTGGGCTGTCGACATCAACTTCGACTCCGCAGGTGGCACGAAGTTCGAGGACATCGGAAACCGCCTGATCAACCTCGAGCCGCCACGCAACCAGTTTGCTGTCGTGCTCGACGGCGAGGTCATCACCGACCCGCAGGTGCAGGGCGTATCGAAGACCCCTCAGATCACGGGTAACTTCACTTCTGATTCTGCGTCGATGCTGGCCGACCAGCTGAAGTTCGGTGCGCTGCCCATCAGCTTCAAGGTCCTCACCGAGAACAACGTTTCGGCGACGCTGGGTACAGCATCGCTGTTCGGCGGCATCCTCGCTGGCCTGATCGGCCTGCTGCTCGTCGTTATCTACTCGATCTTCCAGTATCGACTGCTTGGTCTCGTGACAATCGCCTCCCTCGCGGGCTCGGCGATCATCACCTACCTTCTCGTCACCTACCTGTCGTGGCAGGAGGGGTACCGGCTGTCGCTTGCCGGTGTTGCGGGCCTTATCGTGGCCATCGGTATCACAGCAGACTCCTTCATCGTCTACTTCGAGCGAATACGAGACGAGCTTCGAGATGGCCGGGGGCTCGAGTCCGCGGTCCAGGCCGGTTGGAAGCGTGCCATCCGCACCGTGCTGGCCTCAGACACCGTCAACTTCCTGGCCGCGGCGATCCTGTTCCTGCTCGCCGTCGGCGACGTGAAGGGCTTCGCGCTGACGCTCGGACTCACGACCATCATCGACGTCGTCATCGTCTCGCTCTTCACCCACCCGATCCTCACGCTGATCGCCCGTCGCCCGTTCTTCTACGAGGGCCACCGCATGAGTGGTCTCGATCCCAACGCGCTGGGTGCCGTGTATCGAGGCCGCGCCCAGTTCCGCGCTCCCGTTGCTGTGACGGGCAGGAACACAGGCAGCAGCCGTGAGGCGCAGCGCAGGCAGACAATCGCCGAACGCAAGGCCGCAGAGGCCGAGGCTAACCGCAACAAGGGGAAGGACTCCTAATGGCCAGCTTCCAGAAGTTCGGTAACGACCTCTACACCGGCGCGCGCTCGTTCAACATCGTCGGCCGCCGCCGCATCTGGTTCTCCATTGCCGGTGTGCTCGTGCTCATCTGCATCCTGGTGCCGGTGTTCCGCGGGTTCAACTTCGGTATCGAGTTCCGCGGTGGATCACAGTTCACTGTCTCGGATGTCGCGAAGAACCCAGACCAGACGCTCGCCACGAAGGCGGTGCAGAAGATCGTCAGCGGCAGTACACCGACCGTTGCGACTGTGAACGGTGTCGGCGGGACGTCCATCCAGGTCACGACCGACGAACTCAGCACCGTCAAGACCGACGACGTGCAAACTGCCCTCGCCACCGCGTACAACGTGCCGAAGAAGAACGTCGCTGCAACGTTCATCGGCGCGACTTGGGGCCAGGACATCACGAGCCAGGCCATCAAGGCGCTGATCGCGTTCATCATCCTCGCGGTCATCATCATGGCGCTGTATTTCCGCACCTGGAAGATGTCGGTTGCGGCAATCATCGCCCTCTTCCACGATCTGATCATCGTCGCCGGTGTGTACGCGATCCTCGGCTTCGAGGTCACGCCCGACGCAGTGATCGGGTTCCTGACGATTCTCGGGTACTCGCTGTACGACACCGTCGTGGTCTTCGACAAGATTCGCGAGAATACCAACGAGGATGGCGAACGATCGGTTCGTACGTTCTCTGAGTCCGTCAACCTGGCTGTGAACCAGACGCTGGTGCGCTCGATCAACACGTCCGTCGTCGCCCTTCTGCCGGTGGCAGCGATCCTGTTCATCGGTGCGGCGTTCCTTGGTGCGGGCACGTTGCGAGACATCTCGCTCGCGCTGTTCGTCGGTATCCTCTCTGGCACATACTCGACGATCTTCGTCGCTGCCCCGCTCTACGCACTCATGCGCGAGAACGAGCCGGCGATCCAGAAGCGCACCAAGCGCACCACCGTCGCGCGCACCACCGGCGCAGTCAGGTAGCCTGCCGTGTCCGATGGCCAGCACGTCGCAGCCGAGATCGCCGCTGCCGAGGCTATCGCGCGTGCCGAGGCGGGCGACTGGCTGATAGACGTGCGCGAGCAGGATGAGTGGGATACCGTTCACGCGCCGCTCGCCCATCTCATCCCGATGTCCGTCATCGAACAGCGGGTCGGCGAGATCCCCGATGACGCGCGACTCCTGGTGATCTGCCACAGCGGCTATCGCTCGTGGACGGTCACGAAGGCCCTGGTTGCGGCAGGGTACGACGCAGTCAGTGTCGCCGGCGGCATGGACGCATGGCAGTCCGCTGGAGGCGTAGTCGTTCGCCACGAGTCGTGAGCGGCTCTCTCGTAGACTTGATGGTGAGGGAGCGAGATGACTGAACTGACGACGTCAACGCCCTCCCGCCGCGCCCTCATTCCCCGGATCTTCTCGCGCGCCCAGCCCTCCGGCGCAGTCGACCTGCTGATCAAGACGGTACGACTGCATCACCCGAAGGCCGACACCGCCCTCATCGAACGCGCATACGCCACCGCGGAACGCGCTCACTCCGGCCAGAAGCGCAAGAGCGGCGAACCGTACATCACGCACCCTGTTGCGGTCGCGCAGATCCTCGCCGACCTCGGGATCGGCACGAAGACGCTCGCCGCTGCGCTCCTCCACGACACCGTGGAAGACACCGACTACACGCTCGACATGCTGCGTCACGACTTCGGCGACGAGGTCGCGATGCTCGTCGACGGGGTAACCAAGCTCGACAAGCTGAAATACGGCGACAGCGCGCAGGCCGAGACCGTGCGCAAGATGGTCGTCGCGATGTCGAAGGACATCCGTGTGCTGGTGATCAAGCTCGCAGACCGCCTGCACAATGCCCGCACGTGGGGATTCGTGGACGAAGCGGCCGCGACCCGCAAGGCGACAGAGACCCTCGAAATCTACGCACCGCTCGCACACCGGCTCGGTATCCAGGCGATCAAATGGGAGCTCGAAGACCTCTCGTTTTCTGTGCTCTACCCGAAGCTCTATGTCGAGATCGAGAACCTGGTCAAGCAGCGCACGCCACAGCGCGAAGAGTTTGTTCAGCAGGTCATAGACTCCGTCGGCGACGACCTGAAGTCGTCCAAGATCAAGGGGTCTGTCGTCGGCCGGCCCAAGCAGTACTACTCGATTTACCAGAAGATGATCGTCCGCGGTCGCGACTTCGACGAGATCTATGACCTGGTCGGCATCCGCGTACTCGTGAATACCGTGCGCGATTGTTACGCGGTGCTCGGCTCGATCCACGCGCGGTGGACGCCGATCCCGGGTCGCTTCAAGGACTACATCGCGACCCCGAAGTTCAACCTGTACCAGTCGCTGCACACGACTGTCATCGGGCCGCAGGGTCGGGCCGTCGAGATCCAGATCCGTACCAACGAGATGCACCAGCGCGCGGAGTTCGGCGTAGCGGCTCACTGGAAGTACAAGGAGCGGGTCAACGGCGGCAAGAACGCCAGCACGTCTGCCCCTGGCGACGCCGAGATGGCGTGGATCGCCCACATCTCGGACTGGCAGGCCGAGACGAGTGATCCGGGGGAGTTCCTCGACAGCCTGCGCTTTGAGATCGGCGCTAAAGAGGTCTATGTGTTCACGCCGCAGGGCAAGGTGATCGGACTACCTGCCGGCGCCACGCCGGTCGACTTCGCCTATGCCGTGCACACCGAGGTCGGCCACCGCACGATGGGCGCCAAGGTCAACGGCAGGCTTGTGCCGCTCGAGAGCGAACTGCAAAGTGGCGACTCTGTCGAGGTATTCACCTCGAAGAACCCGGACGCTGCGCCGAGCCAGGACTGGCTGAATTTCGTCAAGAGTACGCGGGCGCGAAACAAGATCCGGCAGTGGTTCAAGATCGAGCGACGTGAAGAAGCAATCGAGCAGGGCAAGGATGCCATTGCGCGCGCCATGCGGAAGCAGAACCTGCCGCTGCAGAAGTTGATGAGCCAGGACTCGGTCTCGGAGGTCGCATCGCAGATGCGGTACGAGGATGTCTCCGCGCTCTACGCCGCCGTCGGCGAAGGGCACATATCCACCCAGTCGGTGATCGAGAAGGTTGTCGCCACCGTGCAGACGGAGGCGGAGACCGAAGACACGGAGTTCGTGTTCCGACCGAGCGCGCGGAGCCGGGAGATTCGCCACAGCGACTCCGGTGTCCTCGTGCGCGGCGCGCCAGACATCCTGGTCAAGTTGGCGAAGTGCTGCACTCCCGTGCCCGGCGACCAGATCGTCGGGTTTGTGACCCGTGGCGCAGGAGTCTCAGTGCACCGCGCTGACTGCCATAACGTGCAGTCGCTCCTGAACGAGCCGGAGCGCATGATCGAGGTCGAGTGGGCACCGTCGTCGAAGAGCGTCTTCCTGGTTCAGATCCAGGTCGAGGCGCTCGATCGCTCAGGCCTGCTGTCTGATGTCACACGGGTCCTCAGCGAAAGCCACGTCAACATCCTGTCTGCAACGGTGTCGACCTCGAGCAACCGTCTCGCGCTCAGCCGCTTCGTATTCGAGATGGGAGACACGACCCACCTCGACCGCGTGCTGAATGCTGTCCGACGCATTGACGCTGTCTACGACGTGTATCGGGTGAGTTCGGGCTAGTCCCGCTCCTGCGTCACGTTCCACGGGTCGCAGAGCGCAATCCTTTCAAGCGCGAGGCGTTTGCCGGGCAGATTGCGTCGCTGGTTGATTGCATCAGCACAGTCTCGCGCGTCGAATGCTCCGGCGCTCATGAGCCTTCGCACGATGTCGACTTCGGCGTCGCCCCACGCTTTCGCAAACCTCGCGAGGTCGACGGCCGTGCGGATGGGCGTCGTCACCGACATCCCGGCAAAGTGAACGACGTCGTCTGCCTGGAGGACCACCTCGCGAACCGCTACGAGGCGAGTGAGGGTTGGCCGCGCCCTCGCGCTGATGTCGGCGCACACCTCGTGCGGGCGAGGAGCGTCGAAGAGTGCACCCCAGACCCAGGCTGCCGTCCGTTGCTCCGCGATGAGCCTCGGCGGCAGTTCGAGAGCGAGCGCCGCCGCACGCAGCTGAGGTGCCGGGAGCTCATCGATCGGAGCGACGCAATCGTCGACTCGGAAAATCTCGCCGTCGAGCCGTAGTGCGTCGAGTTCTGGACGGGGGAAGTCTGCGATCGAGAGCACGGGGGAGAGTCTGGCCATTTGCCAACCCTTGCGCACCCGGGGGCCCCCACGAAGGCATCCGGCCGATCTGTGGACAGTCACGGCCTGTGGACAGGCGCCGTCATCCGAGTTGCCCTGGCTGGGGCCAGGAGCAGGGAGCTACGAGCTACGAGCCCAGCGCGTTCAGCCAGACCTTCCGGGCATCGAGGGCCTCCTGCGCGTCCGCGACCTTCTTTGTGTCACCGCTTGCTTTGGCCTCTGCCAGTTCTTTCTCGAGGCGGGAAATCGCTTCGTGCAACTGGCTGGCCAACCCCTCGCTGCGGGCCTGCTTCTCCGGGTCGCTACGCTGCCAGTGATCTTCGTCGAGCTTGCGGACGGCCGTCTCGACCTTGCGCAGTCGATCTTCGATCGTCTTCACTTTGTCGCGCGGGACCTTACCGATCTTGTCCCAGCGGCGCTGGATCGACAGGAGGGATTCGCGCGCCTTCGCGCGATCTGTCGCAGAAAGGAGCGGCTCGGCTTCGGCGAGAAGCTCGAGCTTCAGGGCCAGATTCGCCTCGAATTCTTCGTTGTCCCGGGCGTCGATCTCGGACTTGGCCGCGTAGATGGCATCGCCAGCAGCCTTGAACCGCGCCCACAGCGCGTCGTCGAACTTCTTGCCAGCGCGCCCGGCGAGCTTCCAGTCATCGAGAAGGGTTCGATAGGCGCTCACGCCAGCTGAACCTTGAGGAATCAGCGCCTCGGCTTTCGTGACAAGCTCCTGCTTGCGGCTGCGGGCATCGCGATGTGTGCTGTCGAGTTCTGCGAAGAAGGCTTTTCGATGAGTGTCGATCGTTGCCCGGGCGGCGCGGAACCGCTTCCAGAGCTCATTGCTCTCGTTCTTGGGCAGGCGGGGGCCATCCTGCTGGTGCTTTTGCCAGCGCTGGAACAGTTCGTCGAGCGAAGCGCTCACGATCTTCCACTGGGCCTTCGCCGGGTCCTGGGCCGCGAGAGCCTCGGCCTCCGAGACGATGGCTGCGCGCTCAATGATCGCTGCCTCGACGGCCGCCCTTGCCTCTTCCTGCTGCTTCTCGGTAAGTTCCGTCACGGTGCCGCCGAGGGCAGCGAGTCTCGTGTGCAGGGCTTCGAGGTTACCGACGGCGTTTGCACCGGTGACGGCCTCGCTGAGGGACGCGACTGCCTTAGCGATGTCGGCCACCGGAGCGCCACGCTCCGCGCGCTGCTCGAGCAGGGTGACCTGACCAGCCAGGTCGCTGAACTTGCGTTGGAAGTACGCAAGGGCCTCTTCCGGGGTGCCGTCCGGGTACTGCCCGACGGCCCGCTCGCCATCCGCTTCACGAACGTAAACGGTGCCGGTCGCATCCGCGCGGCCCCACGGAGCCTCGGGCGCCGCAGCGGTCGCGCCAGCAGGCGCGGTTGGACGCGCGCGCGGAATCGGCGATGGAGCGTGTTCGTCAGATGCCACCATGTTCTACCTTGTTTCAGCGATTGTGTATGCGCCCCGGGGCGCCTGATGCGGCGCGCCGTTGGCCGCCGTCCAGCCTATTGCACTGGATATCGGCCGCCACCGCCTATTACTTGATCGTTACCGAGGTGATCTTTGTTGCGACGACAGGAGGGCCATCGGTTGTCGTCGTGTTGGCACCGCTTGCCGGAGGCTGGATGCCCTTCGAGGTGATCTCGGACTTCAACTGGGCGAGACCGCTCGTGATGTGGCCGAAGATCGAGTAGCCGCCCGCAGAGTCATTGGGGATCTTGGTGTCTTCCCATGTGATGAAGAACTGGTGTCCTTGCCCGTAGGCGTTGTTCCCGGTGCGCGCAAGGACGATGCTGCCAGCAGGGTAGTCCGTGCTGGCCGGCGCGTTCTCCAATGGACCGAAGCTGTAGTTGGCCGAGTCAGCGCCCGTGATGTCGGTCGTGCCGCACTGGAGCACGCCGAAGCCCGGGGAATTGGTGAGACGCCAGCAGATCTTGTTCTTGAGATAGTCGTTTTTGACGTCGGTGACGAAAGACGCCACGGCCTGCGGGGCGGCCTTCCCATCGAGGCTGATGCCGAGCTTCACGGAGTTGAGCGTGAGCGAGCCGGTCCACGTGCGACCCTCGGCGACGCTCGTCGGTGGCACGTCGCCAACGTTCTTGCCGGCGGCAGCAGTCGGGGTCGGGGTGGCGCTCGGTGAGGCTGACGGCGAGGCCTTCGGCGCACCGGGCCCCGCTGAGAAGTAGTAGACCTGCGTTGCTGTCGCCAGGGCTGCGACAACGAGAAGGCCGACGAGGCCCAGGATGTTGTCGCGGCGACGTCGCCTGACCTGGTGCGTGTGTACTGCCTGCCGCGCGTTGTAACGACGTAGACGATCGCGCGCTTCACGCGCTTCGCGTTCCGTGTTCTTGCTCGGTGCCACGTGTCCTCCATCAGCCTTCGTGGCCGCCCCTGCGGTGCTGCCCCAGAGAACTTTACGGGCGCGCGGGAACAGCGACCAAATGACCACGCCATTGTGAGCGGATGCCCGGCCCATCCGTGCAGGCCCGTCCACCGCGCGCGCGTGCCGGTGGCCCCGATTACGATTGGCCCTATGGACACCCGCCAGGGATTGCGCGGCGGCGCGACGCCGCTTGCTGTGCGGATGCGCCCGACCAGTCTCGACGAGGTAGCGGGCCAGCGTCATCTGCTGACGCCCGGGTCACCGCTGGTCAATCTCGCGGCTGACAAGTCGGGCGAGCAGGGTGCCGTCTCGGTCATCCTCTGGGGTCCGCCCGGCACGGGAAAGACGACCCTGGCCCAGGCGATCGCCCACAGCTCCGGGCGCACCTTCGTCGAGCTCTCCGCCGTCAACGCGGGAGTGGCCGACGTCCGCAAGGTCATGGAGCAGGCGCTGTCGAACCGTGACCTCTACGGCGTCACGACGGTGTTATTTCTCGATGAGATCCATCGCTTCTCGAAGGCCCAGCAGGACGCCCTGCTGCCCGGTGTCGAGAATGGCTGGGTGATCCTCATCGCGGCGACGACGGAGAATCCGTCGTTCTCTGTGATCTCACCGCTCCTGTCGCGTTCCCTCCTTCTCACGCTCGAGCAGCTCAGCGACGAAGACCTCGGGATCCTGATCGACCGGGCCGTGACCGACGGCCGCGGACTTGGCGACAGCGTCGTTCTCGCGCCCGAGGCCCGTGCGGCGCTCATCCATCTGTCTTCCGGTGACGCAAGACGCGCGCTCACCGCTCTGGAGGCCGCGGCGAGTTCTGCCGTCTCCATCGACGCGGGTGACGAGGAATCCGCGGAGCGACCCGTCATCACCGACGAGATCGTCTCGCGCGCGGTCGATCGGGCGCTCCTGCGCTACGACAGGCAGGGCGACGAGCACTACGACGTCATCAGCGCATTCATCAAATCGATTCGCGGTTCGGACGCGGACGCAGCGCTCCACTACCTCGCCCGCATGATCGAGGCAGGGGAGGACCCGCGGTTCATTGCGCGTCGAGTCATGATCAGCGCAGCGGAGGACGTGGGCATGGCCGACCCGCAGGCGCTCGTGATCGCCGTTGCGGCCGCAGACGCCGTCCAGTTTGTCGGGATGCCGGAGGGGCGCATCCCCCTGGCGGAGGCGGTCGTGTATCTCGCAACCGCTCCGAAGTCGAACGCGTCACACATGGCGCTCGATGCCGCGATCGCCGATGTGCGGGCGGGTAACTTCGGTCGCGTGCCGAAACCTTTGCGAGATGCCCACTATCCCGGAGCGAAGCGGCTGGGCCACGGCAAGGGGTACGTGTACTCCCACGACTCTGAGCTCGGCGTGGTGAAGCAGCAATACCTCCCGACCGAGCTGCTCAGCGTCAACTATTACAAACCGACCGACCACGGCAACGAGCGCGACGTCTCGGCTCGTTGGGCGAAGCTGAAGCGCATCATCCGCGGGTCGTGATAGTCTGATCGCTGCCTAAAACTGGTTCATCGCGCACGGCTGCTGCTTCGAACCGGGAGAAGGAACTTCAGGTCTTTAGCCGATCTGGTTCCGCGGCAACATCCCTCTACTTTCACCGGAACGCTTCTGCGTGCCTCTGCGGAGTCGCGAGAGCGCCGGTTATCCCATTGTGAAGTCGAAAGAAAGAGAACCTGTGTCTACCAAGTCACGTACCCGCAGCAAGACCCGCCTCTCACGCGCGCTGGGCATCGCCCTCACGCCGAAGGCTGCCAAGTACCTCGAGAAGCGTCCGTACGCTCCGGGCGAGCACGGCCGCACCAAGCGCAAGGCCGACAGCGACTACGCCGTTCGTCTGCGCGAGAAGCAGCGCCTGCGCGCGCAGTACGGCATCCGCGAGGCCCAGCTGAAGATTGCGTTCCAGGAAGCACGTCGTGCGGCTGGCCTGACCGGTGAAAACCTGGTCGAGCTGCTCGAGATGCGTCTCGACGCGCTCGTGCTGCGCGCCGGCATCGCTCGGACAACCGCCCAGGCCCGCCAGATGGTCGTTCACCGCCACATCCTCGTCGACGGCCAGCTCGTCGACCGCCCGTCGTTCCGCGTGAAGCCGGGCCAGCTCATCCACGTCAAGCCGAAGAGCGAAGGCACGGAGCCGTTCCAGGTTGCAGCCGCCGGCGGTCACGTCGACGTCCTGCCCAAGGTTCCCGCCTACCTCGAGGTCGAGCTCGACAAGCTGCAGGCGCGCCTCGTGCGTCGCCCGAAGCGTGCAGAGGTTCCCGTGACCTGTGAAGTCCAGCTCGTCGTCGAGTACTACGCAGCGCGCTAGTTTCGATACGCCGCTTCGTCCGGCGGACCAGCACTACGCCGAAGGGGCGTCGACGCACACGCGTCGGCGCCCCTTCGCGCAACTAAGCTTGAAGTCCACCCCACCGGTCGCACACTCAAGGAGCACCCCGTGAAGAAGATCCTGTTTCTGGTTGCAGGCATCGGCATCGGCTTCTTTGCCGCCCACCAGTTCTCGAAATCCGAGCAGGGGCGCCAGTTCTTCGACGACGTCGACTCGAAGGCGCGCGAATTCGGTTCTGCTGTCGTTGACGGCTACCGCGCGCGTGAGGCCGAGCTGCGGGCGGCCGTCGCGAACGCCGAAGAGGCGCTCGACGACTTCCGCTCATAGCCGAACCCAACCGAGATCTACCGCGAATCCGCGCCACGTCGCGCGGATCGCACGAGGAACCCATGCAGACTGCAGACATCCAGAGCCGATGGCTTAACTTCTTCGGCGACCGGGGGCACACGATCGTGCCATCGGCATCGCTCGTCAGCGACGACCCGACGCTTCTTTTCACCGTCGCCGGGATGGTGCCGTTCGTGCCATACCTGACCGGACTGGTGCCCGCCCCGTTCCCGCGCGCGACCAGCGTGCAGAAGTGCATCAGGACCCTCGATATCGAAGAGGTCGGCAAGACGCCTCGACACGGCACGTTCTTCCAGATGAACGGCAACTTCTCCTTCGGCGACTACTTCAAGGAGCAGGCGATCTCGTACGCCTGGGAACTGCTGACCTCATCGGAGTCGGAGGGCGGACTCGGGTTCCAGCCGAAGGACCTCTGGGTCACCGTCTACAAGGATGACGACGAGGCGATCGCGCTCTGGAAGAAGATCGCGGGCCTTCCGGACGAGCGCATCCAACGCCTCGACATGGATACCAACTACTGGTCGACGGGTCAGCCGGGTCCGGCAGGGCCGTGCTCGGAGATCTTCTTCGATCGAGGTCCCGCGTATGGTCGCGATGGCGGTCCCGCGACGGATGACGATCGGTACGTCGAAATCTGGAACCTCGTTTTCATGCAATTTCTTCGCGGCGAGGGTTCCGGCAAGAACTTCGAGATTTTAGGGGAGCTGCCCAAGAAGAACATCGACACCGGCATGGGCATGGAGCGCGTCGCGTTCCTCACCCAGGGCGTCGAGAACATGTACGAGATCGACCAGGTCCGCCCCGTCCTTGACATGGCTTCAGAGCTCTCCGGTCGCCGGTACGGTGCAAATCACGACGACGACGTGCGGATGCGGGTGATCGCCGATCACGTGCGCTCGAGCCTCATGCTGATGTCGGATGGCGTGAGTCCGAGCAATGAGGGGCGTGGATACATCCTGCGTCGACTGCTTCGCCGAAGCGTTCGCGCCATGAGGCTCCTCGGTGTAGAAGACCCGACGTTCGCGCAACTGTTCCCGGCGTCAAGGGACGCGATGAAGGCCTCGTACCCAGAGGTGTCGAGCGAGTATGACCGCATCTCACGGCTCGCGCTCGGTGAGGAGGAGACGTTCCTGCGCACACTCGCGGCGGGCACGAGCATCCTCGACGTCGCGGTCGACAAGACCGCTAAGCAGGGCAGTTCACAGCTCGCGGGCGACACGGCGTTCCTGCTGCACGACACGTTCGGCTTCCCGATCGACCTCACGCTCGAGGTCGCGGAGGAGGCCGGCCTGAGCGTCGACCGTGCCGCTTTCGATGCCCTCATGACCGAGCAGCGCACGAAGGCGAAGGCTGACGCGAAGGCGAAGAAGACCGCGCTGGCCGACCTCTCGGTCTACAGCAGCTTCCGCGCGCTCGGTGAGACCGTGTTCACGGGCTACGACGCGCTGACGACCGACACGACGATCCTCGGCCTCATCGTAAACGGCGAATCTGTCGATCGTGCCGTGATCGGAGACATCGCGGAGGTCTTGCTCGCCGAGACCTCGCTGTACGCGGAGTCGGGCGGCCAGGAGGCCGACGCGGGCGCCATCGTCGGCAAGGGATTCGACCTCGAGGTGCTGGACGTCCAGAAGCCGGTGAAGGGGCTGATCAGCCATCGGGTGCAGGTGCGCAGCGGCGAGGTCGGAGTCGGGGATGCCGCGACCTCGGTCGTCGACCCCGTGTGGCGCCACGCTGCGGCGCAGGCACACTCCGCGACCCACCTCATCCATGCGGCGCTTCGGCAGACGCTCGGCAACGAGGCGCACCAGTCCGGCTCGTACAACAAGGCCGGCTACATGCGGCTCGACTTCAATTGGAACCAGCCGTTGTCGCTGGCAACTCGGAGCGAGATCGAGAACATCGCAAACGACGCGGTGCGCGACAATCTCGAAGTCACCACGCGAATCCTGCCACTCGACGAGGCGAAGGCTGCCGGCGCCATGGCGCTGTTCGGCGAGAAGTACGGCAATGAGGTCCGCATGGTGGACATCGGTGGCCCGTGGTCTCGCGAGCTCTGTGCTGGCACGCACGTCGGTCGATCGTCAGAGGTCGGGCTGATCAGCCTGGTCAGCGAGTCATCCGTCGGGTCGAGCAATCGCCGCATCGAATCGCTGGTCGGGCTCGACGCGTTCAAGGATCTCGCGGCGGAGCGGGCCATCGTCGGCGCCCTGACGACCTCCCTGAAGACGCCGAGGGAACAGCTTCCTGATCGGATCACTGAGCTGGTTGCAAGCTTGAAGGCGGCGGAGAAGCGCATCGCGGCTTACGAGGCGAGCGAACGTAGCGGGCGAGTGCCTGCGATCGTCGAGACGGCGACCCGTGTCGGCGACGTCCACCTTGTGGTTGAGAACGTCGGTGGAGTGAATTCGAGCGACGACCTGCGGTCGCTCGTTACAAGCGTGCGCGAGCGCCTCGGCAGCGACGCCAGTGTCGTCGCCCTGGCCGCGGATGTCGCAGGCAAGCCCGCGGTGATCGTTGCGACCAACGAAGCCGCTCGGTCACACGGCGCGAGCGCCGGGGTGCTGGCTAAGCTCGCAGCCGGGGTCCTCGGCGGCGGCGGCGGCGGTAAGGACGACATCGCCCAGGGCGGCGGGTCGAACCTCGCAGCTATCGCGGACGCGCTCGATGCCATCCGCGAATCGCTCGTACGCTGACGGAACACATCGGAATGCGACATGGCACGCGCGTCGGCGTAGACGTGGGAAAAGTCAGGATCGGCGTTGCGCGGAGCGACCCCCACGGGCTGCTGGCAACTCCTGTCGAGACCGTTCAGCGGGGCGATGGCGACATTGCGAGGATTCTCAGCATCGCGACCGAACTCGATGCGATCGAACTGATCGTTGGACTGCCGCTGTCGCTGGCGGGAACGGCAACGGCATCCACCGATGACGCTGTCGCCTTTGCGCGGGCGCTTGCGGCCGTGGCCGATGTGACGGTGCGGCTCGTCGACGAACGCCTCAGCACGGTGTCGGCGCAATCCCAGTTGCGAGCGTCTGGTCGGTCGACAAGGCAGTCGCGGTCGATAATCGACCAAGCTGCCGCCGTTATAATCGTCCAGCACGCGCTTGACTCTGAGCGTTCTGCGGGAACTCCGCCGGGCGAGATCGCCCACCCGGACGAAGGGCACCAACATGGCTGAACCCACATGGGCTGATCTCTTCGGTGAACCGGACGAGACGCCCGTGCGCCCCGCTGTGCCCGCCCCGGCCGTGGACTCGGTCGACCCGCTTGCCGCGCTGGGCTTTCCGGCCGCTGCCGAGCCAGCGCGAGTGGCTTCGCCGGACGCGCAGCCACCCGCTGCTCCCGTCCAGCCGGTCACCGGCATCCCGGCATCCCGGCGTGCGGCGAGTCGCGAGAGCGCCCCGCGTTCCCGGCGGGAGCGTTCGCGCTATGCGGGCGACGGCCGGCCTCCTCGCCGACGACTGACGTGGCTGTGGGTGCTCATCGTCCTCCTCGGCCTTGGCGTGGGCGGTGCCGTTGCAGTCAACGCCGCGTTTGGCACGGAGATCAGGCACATCCTTGGGCAGGATCCCTCCGACGACTACAAGGGAAGCGGCAACGGTACGCCGGCAACCGTCACGATCGTTTCCGGGCAGATCGGCAGCGATATTGCGAAGAGTCTTGCGAGCGCCGGCGTTACGAAGACGTCAACGGCCTTCTATAACCTCCTCCTGAAACAGACCACCCAGCCGAACTTCGAGCCGGGAACATACAAACTGCAGAAACAGATGTCGGCGAAGGCCGCGCTGGCGCAGCTTCTTGATCCGAAGAACCGTGTCGTGTCGAACGTGGTGATCCCGGAGGGGCAGACGCTGCCACAGGTTCTCGCCAGGTTGTCGAAGGGCACGGGGGTGCCGCTTGCCGACCTGACGGCGGCCGCGAAGAACCCGTCGGCGTTCGGCGTTCCGAAGAGCGCTCCGAGCCTCGAGGGATTCCTCTTCCCCGCCACGTACCAGTTCGATCCGGGAACCCCCGCGAAGACCATCCTGCAGCGCATGGTCACCCGGATGAACCAGTCGCTGAAGTCGCACGGGGTCTCCGCAGCCAATGAACTGAAAGTTCTCACGCTCGCCTCCATCATCCAGAAGGAGGGTGGGAGCACCAAAGACTTCTACAAGGTCTCCACCGTGTTCCACAATCGACTGGACCAGGGCATCCACCTCCAGTCGGACGCGACCGTCAGCTATGGCGCTGGAAGCAAGAAGATTCTGACCACTGCCGCCCAGCGCGCAGACGCGGCCAACAGATACAACACCTACGTGCACGCGGGACTACCGGTTGGGCCGATCGCTGCGCCCGGCGATGCCGCGATCGACGCGGCTCTCCATCCCGTGAAGGGGTCTTGGTTGTACTTCGTGCTCGTCAATGGCCAGACCGGCCAGACGGTGTTCTCTGACACACTCGCAGAGCACAACGTTGCGGTCAAGCAATGGCAGGCTTGGCTGCGCGCGCATCCGGGCTACGGGGAGTAATGCCCGGATACGGCGGTGCGGGCTTGCCCGGCTTTGCTCGCCTCGCCGTGCTCGGATCCCCGATCGCGCACTCGCAGTCGCCCGCGCTTCATCGCGCCGCGTATTCCACTCTCGGACTCGACTGGAGCTATGAGGCGATCGAGGTAAAGGACGGCGAGCTTCGCTCCTTCATCGCTGAGAGGGATGCGAACTGGGTGGGGCTCTCGCTGACGATGCCGCTCAAGCGCGACGTTCTTCCGTTGTTGAGTCACCGTGCTGCTCTCGTCGACCAGACGGGATCTGCCAACACCGTCCTGTTCACCCCCGACGGAATCGCCGGATTCAACACGGACGTCTACGGCATCGCAGAATCCTTCGCGCGACATGGCACGCACACCATGTCGACGGTGTTGGTCATCGGCGGGGGAGCGACCGCCGCGTCGGCGATTGTCGCGGCCCGGTCGAAGGGCGCTGCTCGAATCTTCGTCGCCGTCCGCGCGCCAGAGCGAGCCAGCGGGCTGGTCGACATCGGGCGCGCGCAGGGGGTCGACGTCTCGGTGATCACGATCGACGCGGTTTCGAGGCTCGACGAGCGGCTGGATGCCGTCATTTCGACGATTCCGAACGGCGCGGATGCCGGGGTCGCCTTCGACGACGACACGATCGTCTCCGCCGCGCTGCTGGACGTTGCGTATCACCCCTGGCCATCTCGGCTGGCCAGCCAGTGGAGCGGCGCGGAGTGCATCAACGGTCTCGAGATGCTGGTTCTCCAGGCCCTCGCCCAGGTGCGAGTGTTCCTGAACCATGACGAGACCACCGCACTACCCGATGAGGAGCGAGTCCTCGCCGCGATGCTGCGCGCCGTCGGCCTGTGACCGAGCGGGTGCGCCCCGCTGGCTGTGGGAGGATTTATCCATGCTTCGTTGGTTGACCGCAGGTGAGTCGCACGGCCCCGAACTCGTTGCAATCCTCGAGGGATTGCCGGCCGGTGTGCCTGTGAGTCTCGATGGTGTCCGAACTGATCTTGCACGCCGCAAGCTCGGCTACGGTCGGGGTGCGCGCATGAAGTTCGAGGAAGACGAGCTCACTTTTTCGGGTGGCGTCCGCTTTGGCCTCAGCATGGGCAGCCCGATCGCGTTGCGCATCGGCAACACGGAATGGCACCGCTGGGTCGACGTCATGAGCGCAGAGCCTGTCGATGTCGAGAACCTCCCCAAGGGGCGAGGCGCGCCTCTGACTCGCCCGCGCCCGGGCCACGCTGACCTCGTTGGTATGCAGAAGTATGGCTTCGACGAGGCGCGAAACGTCCTCGAGCGTGCAAGCGCCCGGGAGACCGCTGCCCGCGTCGCACTCGGGGCCATCGCGCGGTCATTCCTCTCCGAACTCGGCGTCACCCTCGTCGCCCACACGCTCTCGATCGGCGCTGTGCGCGTTCCCGAGGGGTCGGCGCTACCGGTGCCGGCCGATGTCGAAACCCTCGACGCCGATCCGCTGCGCTGTTTCGATTCTGCGACATCCGCTCGGATGGTTGCTGAGGTCGACCGCGCACACGATGACGGCGACACGCTCGGCGGCGTGGTCGAGGTCCTGGCCTACGGGGTTCCGCCCGGACTCGGTTCTTACGTGCAGTGGGATCGCAAATTGGATTCCCAACTCGCTGCTGCCCTGATGAGCATCCAGGCGATCAAGGGCGTCGAAATCGGAGATGGTTTCCTGACGACGACACGGCGTGGTTCCGAGGCGCACGACGAGCTGGTAACCGACGGATCGACCATAGATCGACTGAGCGATCGCGCGGGCGGCACCGAAGGCGGCATGAGCACGGGCACGCTCCTGCGAGTGCGTGCCGGCATGAAACCGATCGCGACGGTTCCGCACGCCTTGCGGACGGTGGATGTCGCGACCGGCGAGGCAGCGGAGGCTCACCACCAGCGGTCAGATGTCTGTGCGGTGCCGGCCGCGGGCGTCGTCGCCGAGGCAATGGTGGCGCTGGTTCTGGCGAACTCGATGCTGGAGAAATTCGGCGGAGACTCGATCGGCGAGACCAAGCGCAATCTCCTCGGGTACCTGGACTCCATCCCCGCCAACCTGCACACCGGCAGCGAGTCGATCGCGGTTGACACGGTCCCAGAGTGACGAGCGCACGGTGACGGTCATCCTCATCGGGCCGCCGGGCGGAGGCAAGACGCGTTTGGGCAAGCGAGTGGCCAAATCGCTCGGGATCCCGTTTGTCGACACGGACAAGCTGGTCGTGGCGAAACACGGAGCCATCGCGAAGATCTTCCAGGTGCACGGTGAGTCGCATTTCCGGGCACTGGAACGCGAGGCCGTCGTCGAGGCTCTCGCGCAGGACGCCGTCGTCTCCCTCGGTGGCGGCGCGATTCTCGATGCGGACACCCAGACGGATCTCGAGGGCAGGAGGGTCGCGCTGATCACGGTCAGCGCAGACGCCGTCGCGTCTCGGATCACGGGTGACAAGAGACCGCTCGTAACGAGCGTCGAGAGCTGGACCGTGCTGGTCGAAGCCCGCCGCGCAACCTACGAACGCCTGGCCGGCCGCACCTGGGACACATCATTCCGCCCGCTCGCTCCGATCGCTCACGAGATCGCTGCCTGGGCGGCATCCGAACCAAAGGAAGAACCATCGTGACAGGCACGACGACAATCTCCGTCACGGGGCAAGACCCGTACGACATCCTCATCGGTCGCGGGCTGCTCGCCGGAATCGCGGACCAGATCGGGTCGAAGGCCACCAAAGTCCTGATCGTGCACGCTCCGACGCTCGGGGCCAAGGCCGCAGAGCTCCGCGAGAGCCTGCTCGGGCAGTACGAGGTGCTGCTGGCCGAGGTACCGGACGCGGAGGCGGCCAAACGCATCGAGGTCGCGGCGTTCTGCTGGCAGGTGATGGGCCAGACCGACTTCACGAGGACCGACGTCGTCATCGGCCTCGGTGGGGGTGCAACGACCGACCTCGCCGGATTCGTGGCGGCGACCTGGTTGCGCGGCGTTCGAGTCGTGCAGGTGCCGACCACTGTGCTCGGAATGGTGGATGCTGCGGTCGGCGGCAAGACCGGCATCAACACAGCAGAGGGCAAGAACCTGGTCGGCGCGTTCCATGCTCCGGCGTCGGTGCTCGTCGACTTCGACCTTCTCGACACCCTGGGGAAGAACGAGATCCTCGCGGGTTCCGCCGAGATCGTCAAGGCGGGATTCATCGCGGAGCCCGAGATCCTCGACATCTATGAGGCATCGATCGAGCGGGCGGTCGACCCGACGACCCCGGAGTTTCGCAGGCTCGTCGAACTCGCGATCGGGCTGAAGGCGCGGGTCGTGTCTGCAGATTTCAAGGAGTCCGGCCAGCGTGAGTTCCTGAACTACGGCCACACCCTCGGCCACGCGATCGAGCACGCCGAGCGCTACAACTGGCGTCATGGCGCCGCGATCTCCGTCGGCATGGTCTATGCCGCCGAATTGTCCCGGCTGACGGGCTCTCTCAGCGACGCGGCGGTGGACCGACACCGGCGCATCCTCGAGTCCCTGACCCTGCCGACCAGCTACCCGCTCGGTCGCTGGCAGACACTCCTCGCGACGATGCAGCGAGACAAGAAGGCGCGCGCCGGCCACCTGCGATTCATCGTCCTCGACGACATCGGCAAGCCGAGCATCCTCACCGCGCCGGACGACTCGATGCTGTTTCTTGCCTACCAGGAGATCGCTTCCTAGCCAGCAGGTTTACTTCTTGTCGAGCGAATCCGGGTCATCCATCACGCGCTGGAGGAATGTCTCGGCGGCGGAGGGCTTCCCCTTGGGGCGGTCGGTGCGAAATATCGTGCGCGCCAGGATGATGGCAACCGCGGCGATCACGATCACCACGACGACCGCGATGACGGAACCCCAGGCGATGCCGGGGCTTGCAGGTAATTCCGGGCTGTCGAACACATTGCCAACCTACGCCAGCCAATACACTTGGGCACCATGACCAGCGTTCTCGTACTGAATGGACCCAACCTCGGTCGATTGGGCAGTCGTGAACCGGAGATATACGGCAACCAGGATCTCGCCGCGCTCGAGAGGTTGCTGGTCGACGCTGCTCCGGACGGGCTCCTCGTCGAGCTCAGGCAGTCTGATTCTGAGGCCGAGCTGATCGGGTGGCTGCACGAAGCGGTCGACGCGGGCTCGCCGGTCATCCTGAACGCTGGTGCGCTCACGCACTACTCGTACGCGATTCGGGATGCGGTGTCGCTCGTGACTTCCGCCGGTGGCACGGTCATCGAGGTACACATCTCGAACCCGCACGCCCGCGAGGAATTCAGGCATACGAGTGTCATCTCGGCCGTGTCCTCAGGGGTCATCGCCGGGTTCGGCTTCGATTCATACGTGCTGGCCCTCACGGCCATTGGGCGTCGGTAGCGGTCGCCACGTACACTTGAGGGTCGCGCGCGAACGGTTGCGCGGCCCCTCTCATCCATCTGCCTCGTAACGGAAGTGATTCACCATGGCCTCGACCAGCGATATTCGGAACGGCGTCGTTCTCAACATGGACGGCCAGCTATGGACCGTCATTGATTTCCAGCACGTGAAGCCCGGCAAGGGCGGCGCATTCGTGCGAACCAAGATGAAGAACGTGATGAGCGGTAAGGTCGTCGATCGCACATTCAACGCCGGCGCGAAAATCGAGACCGAGACGGTCGACCGCAGCGACTTCACCTACCTGTACAAGGATGGCGACGGCTACGTGTTCATGAACGCGTCAGACTACGACCAGATCACTCTCAGCCAGGCGCAGGTCGGTGATGCGCCGAACTTCATGCTCGAGAACCAGACGGTGACGATCGCGCTGCACAATGGCGACCCTCTCTACGTCGAGCTCCCGGCATCCGTGACGCTCGAGATCACCTACACCGAACCGGGACTGCAGGGAGATCGCTCGTCCGCTGGAACCAAGCCCGCGACGGTCGAGACCGGCTACGAGATCCAGGTCCCGCTGTTCCTGGAGCAGGGCACCAAGGTCAAGGTCGACACCCGCGACGGCAGCTACCTCGGTCGCGTCAACTAGTGTCGGCTCGCGGTAAGGCGCGCAAGCGCGCCGTAGATGTGCTGTACGGCGCGGATGTTCGCGGCGAATCGATCAACGCGACGCTCCTGGCAGAAGAGAATCGCCAGCTGGCCGACCCAACACGGCGAGCAAACTCCTGGGAGTACGCGAAGCAACTCGTCGACGGTGTAGCCGCTCATGGCGACGAGATCGACGAGCTCATCGAGACGTACGCGCAGGGCTGGACCATCGAGCGGATGCCCGCGGTAGACCGCGCGATCGTGCGGCTCGGAATCTGGGAGCTGCTCTACAACCCCGAGGTCCCCGACGGGGTCGCGATCTCGGAGGCCGTGGAACTTGCGAAGTCGCTCAGCACCGAGGACTCCGCTGGCTTCGTCAACGGCCTCCTCGGCCGGATCGCCCAGACCCAGGCCTGATCAACGTGTCCGGCGAAAGCGACCTGGCGACCCTGCTCGCATCGCTGTCTCCTGAGTTGCTGCCCGGCGAATTCGTCGTGGTGAGCGTCGAGCCAGCTGCGGCGACATCGCTGCCAGCACACGCGGTGATTCGTGAGGCCGAGGGCGCGACGGTCGTCCTCGCTCGCGTGGATGCAGACGCGGCGGGCCTCGCCTACGACTTCGTGGCTCGCTGGATCACGCTCACCGTGCATTCTTCACTGGACGCTGTGGGGATGACGGCCGCATTCGCGGCGGCCCTCACGCGCGAGGGAATCAGCTGCAACGTTCTTGCGGGTTTCTTCCACGATCATCTTCTCGTTCCCGCCGATCGCGCCGACGACGCCATCCGCACGCTGCGAGCACTCGCCGCTTGACTCTTTGTGCCGCTCACGCGGACGTGATGGCCGGAAGGTCGGAGAAACGCTGCTGTGCGGCCTGGCGCGTGATGCGAAGACGGCCGCCGATCTCTGCCCACGTCTTGTTCGGTACCTGTCGCGCGTTGGCGACCGCGGACCACATGATGGCCTCACCACGGTCCTCGATCGCCTCGGCCAGCTCCACGGTGCGGAGCACGTCGCCGTCGCGTTGGGACTCCTCGATGAGGATGAGGGTCTCGCGAAGCAGCGTGATCTCGCGAGCGATGTTCGCGTCCTGCTGATTCTTCGTCATGGCTGAACGATCCTCGCCTCCGGCCGCGGTGTCAACCATTTCTTGACATCCGTCGCTCGCGGCTAGGGAGACGGGAGCGGTTTGGCGCTGGTATGGTTGGTCCAACAGACATCCTTTAAGTTCCGTCCAGAGAGGCGGGGAAGGAGGTCAGAGTGACTGCACGCACGGTTTTGCAGCCCGCTGACATCACGCGAGCGTTGACTCGGATCTCCCATGAGATCCTCGAGTCCAATCGCGAATCCCTCGAGACGGTCGTTCTCGGCATTCCGACGCGCGGCGTGATCCTCGCCGATCGCATCGCTGCGACCATGCGCAGCGCAGACGAGCGACCGGTCGAGGTCGGGTCGCTTGACGTGACGATGTACCGCGACGACCTCTCGCGAAACCCCACGCGCACGCCCGGTCGAACCACGGTTCCGGCCAGCGGCATCGACGGGAAACTCGTCGTCCTGGTCGACGATGTGCTGTACTCCGGGCGCACCATTCGAGCGGCCCTTGACGCGCTGAGCGCGATCGGGCGCCCTCGTTACGTGCGCCTTGCAACCCTCATCGACCGAGGTCATCGCGAACTGCCCATCCGACCGGATTTCGTGGGCAAGAACCTCCCGACGGCCGAGGGCGAGCGCATCCACGTTCGGCTGGCCGAGATCGACGGTGTCGAGGAGGTGACGATCGAATCATGACCGCGACCACATCATTCGGACACCTCCTCAGCACGCGCGACCTCGATCGCGACACAGCCA
Organism: Galbitalea sp.; assembly: GCA_036499165.1. Lineage (GTDB taxonomy): Bacteria > Actinomycetota > Actinomycetes > Actinomycetales > Microbacteriaceae > Galbitalea. The sequence goes on from DASYEE010000168.1 coordinate 34,266, forward strand.
TCGGCATCCTCGATGTTGCGGAAGACATGGCGGATGTCGCTACCCGCGAGGTCAAGAAGCTCCCGACCCTGCGCGGTAAGACGGTTATCAATCTCTTCTTCGAGGACTCGACGCGCACGCGCACGAGTTTCGAGCTGGCCGCCAAGCGACTGAGCGCGGACCTGGTCAACTTCAGCGCAAAGGGCTCGAGCGTCTCGAAGGGCGAGGGACTGAAAGACACGGCGCAAACCCTTGCCGCGATGGGCGCAGATGCGGTCGTCATCCGGCACTCCGCGTCCGGCGCCGCGCAGACCCTGGCAACCAGCGGCTGGATCGACGCGGCGATCGTCAATGCGGGTGACGGAACCCACGAGCATCCGACACAGGCGCTTCTCGACGCGTTCACGATGCGCAAGCGCCTGCACGGCGACGCGTCGAGGGGCCGTGATCTCGACGGACTACGAGTGACGATCGTTGGCGACATCCTGCACTCCCGCGTCGCGCGCTCGAATGTCTGGCTGCTGAACACCCTGGGGGCGAGTGTCACGCTGGTCGCTCCGGCGACTCTCCTGCCTGCGCGACTGGACAGCTGGCCGACATCGATCGGCTACGACCTCGATTCGGCCATCGATGATGACCCGGACGTCGTCATGATGCTGCGGATCCAGGCCGAGCGGATGGATGCCGCGTTCTTCCCCAACCCGCGCGAGTACTCGCGCCAATGGGGACTCGACGACGCGCGGCTCGCCCGCCTCCGCGCCGATACGATGGTTATGCACCCCGGCCCCATGATTCGCGGCCTGGAGATCTCGGCGAATGCCGCAGACTCGTCGCGGTCCACCGTCCTCGAGCAGGTCGCCAACGGGGTCTCGATAAGGATGGCCGTGCTGTATCTGCTTCTGTCCGGTGCGGGCGATGGGGGTACCCGATGAACATGATCGTCAAGGGTGCCAGGCTGCCGAACGGCACGTCGGCCGACATCTACGTCAGGGACGGCCACTTCACGGATGCCGCGGATGCGGCATCCGGAGCCACGGTCGTGGATGCGGCGGGGCTCGTCGCCCTGCCGGGTCTCGTCGACCTGCATACCCACCTTCGGGAACCTGGTTTCGAGCAGAGCGAGACTGTGTTGACCGGTTCGCGCGCTGCGGCGGCGGGCGGTTTCACCGCGGTCCACGCCATGGCCAACACCTCTCCGGTCGCGGATACGGCAGGGGTGGTCGAGCAGGTCGAATCGCTCGGCCACCAGCACGGATACGTCACTGTGCGGCCGATCGGTGCCGTCACAGTCGGTCTCGGGGGCGAGCGCCTCAGCGAGATCGGTGCGATGGCCGGCTCACGCGCCAGGGTGCGCGTCTTCTCTGACGACGGCAAGTGTGTCTCCGACGCCCTGCTGATGCGCCGTGCGCTCGAGTACGTCAAGACCTTCGGGGGAGTGATCGCCCAGCACGCCCAGGAACCGAGGCTCACGGAGGGCGCCCAGATGAATGAGGGCGAGCTGTCGGGCGAACTCGGCCTCGCCGGCTGGCCGGCGGTCGCAGAGGAAGCCATCATCGCCCGCGACGTTCTCCTCGCTGAGCACGTCGGAGCGCGTCTTCACGTCTGCCACGTCTCGACGGCTGGGTCGGTGGACGTGGTGCGCTGGGCGAGAGCGCGAGGGATCGCGGTCACAGCCGAGGTCACCCCGCACCATCTCCTCCTGACCGAGGAGCTCGCGCGCAGCTACGATCCGCTCTACAAGGTCAACCCACCGCTTCGCCGAGACGAGGACGTGCACGCCCTCCGCGCAGCGTTGGCAGATGGCACCATCGACATCGTCGCAACCGACCACGCACCGCATCCCAAGGAGTCGAAGGAGTGCGCGTGGGCGGAAGCATCCTTCGGCATGGTCGGCCTCGAGTCTGCGCTCCGAGTGGTGCAGCAGTCGGTGGTCGACACCGGACTCCTCGACTGGTCGGATGTCGCCAGGGTGCTGTCGAGCGCGCCCGCCGAGATCGGACGGCTGGCCGGCTACGATGCTCCGTTCGCCCTTGGAAGCGCGGCCAACTTCATGCTCTATGACCCGAGTCCCAATGGCGTATTCGCGCTCGGGGATCTCCGCGGCAAGGGCGTCAACTCGCCGTATCTCGGCCGCGAGCTTCCCGGTCGCGTAATTGCGACCGTCCACAACGGCTATTCCACCGTCATCGACGGCGATCTCCTCGACACTGACACCGTCGCGCGCAGCGCGGCCGAATTCGGCGCCACCGGCGCCACTGCAAAGGCACACCATGGATAGAACAACCCTGCTCATCTACGTGATGATCGGATTCGTCGTCATCATCGCTCTCGCAATCGTCGGCTGGTCGCTGCGGCGACGCCGGCAGCGCGACATTGAGGCGCCGCAACCGGTGCCCGCAGACCTCGGCGAGACCATCGCCGAGTTTGACGGGTTCTATGTGTCAACGACGCTTGACGGCCAGCCGCTCAACCGCGTGGCGGTCCGCGGGCTCGGTTTCAGGGCCCGCGCGGGATTCACCGTCACCGAGACGGGAGTCGTGCTTGCCCTGCCCGGCAACAACATCTTCATCCCGCGGGAAGACATCCGCGAGGTCACGCGCGCGCAGTACACGATCGATCGTGTTGTTGAGCCCGGCGGCCTCGTGCTGCTGGCCTGGACGCTCGGCGACACCCCGCTCGACAGCTACCTGCGGGTAACGGAGACCGAAGAGCTGGTGGCGGCGCTCAGCTCGATCGCCCCACAACAGCGTTCCAAAGCACACACGGCAGGAGAGGCGAAATAGTGGCGCTCGACCCAGCAGTACTGGTCCTTGAAGATGGCACCCGGTACACCGGGATCGCGTACGGCGCCCGTGGGCGCAGCTTCGGCGAAGCGGTCTTCGCAACCGGGATGACGGGGTACCAGGAGACCCTGACGGACCCGAGTTACGCCGGCCAGATCGTCGTGATGACGGCTCCCCACATCGGCAATACCGGCGTCAACGAAGAAGACCCGGAGTCATCGCGGATCTGGGTCTCCGGCTACGTCGTGCGTGATCCCTCCCGCATCGTCTCGAACTACCGGGCGACCGCCACGCTCGACTCGCAGCTTGCCGACCAGGATGTCGTCGGCATCAGCGGCGTCGACACCCGCGCGATCACGCGCAGGCTCCGCGACGCTGGCGTCATGCGTGCCGGCGTCTTCTCCGGCAAGGATTTCGGGCTGTCGAAGAACGCGCAGCTCGAGCTCGTGCGCACCTCCGCCTCCATGGTCGGCGCCAACCTCTCAGGCACAGTGTCGACGACCGAAGCGTATTCGCTGGCGGCGGAGGGCGATCGCATCGGCTCGGTCGTCGTGCTCGACCTCGGCGTGAAGACCTCGACGCTGCGGTACCTCGCCGCACGGGGATTCGACGTCATCGTCGTGCCTCAGAGCATCACGCTTGACGAAGTCATCGCTTTGGAACCGAGCGCGATGTTCTTCTCCAACGGGCCAGGCGACCCCGGCGCATCCGACCAGCACGTAGAGCTGTTGCAGGGCGTACTCCGGGCGGGACTTCCGTTCTTCGGCATCTGCTTCGGCAACCAGCTCCTCGGGCGCGCGCTGGGATTCGGCACGTACAAGCTGCCGTTCGGGCACCGCGGCATCAACCAGCCGGTGGTGGATGTCGCGACCGGGCGCACCGAGATCACCAGCCACAACCACGGTTTCGCGGTGGACGCACCCATCGGCGAGGTCACGGAGTCGCCCGCGGGCTTCGGGCGCGTCGAGGTCAGCCATGTGAACCTCAACGACAACGTCGTCGAGGGCCTCAATGCCCTCGACATCCCGGCCTTCTCGGTGCAGTACCACCCCGAGGCGGCCGCGGGTCCGCACGACGCCAACTACCTGTTCGACCGCTTCGCCGAGATGGTCAGAGCCACTCACGCGAGCAAGGAAAGCAACTAGTGCCCAAGCGTCCCGAGATCCAGAGCGTGCTCGTCATCGGCTCCGGCCCGATCGTCATCGGGCAGGCGGCCGAGTTCGACTACTCGGGCACGCAGGCCTGCCGCGTGCTGCGCGAGGAGGGCGTGCGCGTCATCCTGGTCAACCCGAATCCGGCCACCATCATGACCGACCCCGACTTCGCCGACGCCACATACATCGAGCCGATCACCACCGAGTCGCTCGAGGCGATCATCGCGCTCGAGCGCCCGGATGCCCTGCTCCCGACCCTGGGCGGCCAGACCGCGCTCAACGCGGCCATCGCGCTCGACGAGGCGGGCATCCTGACCAAGTACGGCGTCGAGTTGATCGGCGCCAAGGTGGAGGCCATCAAGAAGGGCGAAGACCGCCAGATCTTCAAGGAGCTGGTGATCGAGTGCGGCGCCGAAGTGGCGCGCAGCCGCATCGTCCACACCGTGGATGAAGCCCTCGCCGCGGCCGGCGACCTGGGCTACCCGATGGTGCTGCGGCCCTCATTCACCATGGGCGGCCTCGGCTCAGGGTTCGCGTACGACCGCGACGAACTCATCCGGATGGTCACCGACGGCTTGCACCAGAGTCCGACGCACGAGGTCCTGCTCGAGGAGTCGATCCTCGGGTGGAAGGAGTACGAGCTCGAACTGATGCGCGACACGGCCGACAACACGGTCGTGGTCTGCTCCATCGAGAACGTCGACCCAGTCGGCGTTCACACCGGCGACTCGATCACCGTCGCGCCCGCGCTCACCCTGACCGACCGGGAATACCAGCGGATGCGCGACGTCGGCATCGACATCATCCGCGCGGTGGGCGTCGACACCGGCGGCTGCAACATCCAGTTCGCGGTCGACCCGACAGACGGCCGACTGATCGTCATCGAGATGAACCCGCGGGTGTCGCGGAGCTCCGCGCTGGCGTCGAAGGCCACCGGGTTCCCGATCGCCAAGATCGCGGCCAAGCTGGCGATCGGCTACCGGCTCGACGAGATCCCCAACGACATCACCCGGGTCACGCCTGCCAGCTTCGAGCCCACCCTCGACTACATCGTCGTGAAGGTGCCGCGCTTCGCGTTCGAGAAGTTCCCCTCGGCGGATGCCACCCTCACCACCACGATGAAGAGCGTCGGCGAGGCGATGGCCATCGGCCGCAACTACACGACCGCGCTGCAGAAGGCGCTGCGCTCGCTCGAGAAGCGGGGGAGCAGCTTCCACTGGGGCGCAGAGCACCGCACCAAGGCGCAGCTCATCGAGGCGTCCAAGATCCCGACCGACGGGCGCATCGTGACCGTGCAGCAGGCGCTGCGCCAGGGGGCGACGGTCGCGGAGCTGTTCGACGCGACCAAGATCGACCCGTGGTTCCTCGACCAGATCGTGCTGATCAACGAGGTCGCTGCCGAGGTCGCCGGACTGCGGCCCTTCGACCGCGCGCTGTTCGAGCTCGCCAAGGACCACGGCTTCTCGGATGCCCAGATCGCCGAACTGCGCGGCATCAGCGAGCAGGAGGTGCGCAACGCGCGCTGGCAGCTGGGCGTTCGGCCGGTCTACAAGACCGTGGACACCTGTGCGGGCGAGTTCCCCGCGCTGACGCCGTACCACTACTCGAGCTACGACCTCGAGACCGAGGTGGCGCCGAGCGATGCCCGCAAGGTCGTCATCCTGGGCTCCGGACCGAACCGCATCGGGCAGGGTGTCGAGTTCGACTACAGCTGCGTGCACGCGAGCTTCGCGCTGCACGATGCCGGCTTCGAGACCATCATGATCAACTGCAACCCCGAGACGGTGTCCACCGACTACGACACCAGCGACCGGCTCTACTTCGAGCCGCTCACGCTCGAGGACGTGCTCGAGGTCATCCACGCCGAGTCGCAGAGCGGCGAGCTGGTCGGCGTGATCGTGCAGCTCGGCGGTCAGACCGCTTTGGGACTGGCGAAGGGACTGGAGGCGGCCGGCGTGCCGATCCTCGGCACCTCGCCCAGCGCGATCGACCTGGCCGAGGAGCGCGGGTTGTTCTCCGGGATCCTCGAGAAGGCGGGCCTGCTCTCGCCGAAGAACGGCATCGCCACCGACGCCCCGAGCGCGGTGCTCGTCGCGGAGGAGATCGGCTACCCGGTGCTCGTCCGTCCGAGCTTCGTGCTCGGCGGCCGCGGCATGGAGATCGTCTACGACACCCCGAGCCTCGAGGACTACTTCGACAGGGTGCGCGAGCACGCGATCATCGGCCCCGGCGCTCCGCTGCTGGTGGACAGGTTCCTCGACGATGCGCTCGAGATCGACATCGACGCGCTCTACGACGGCGTCGACCTCTACGTCGGTGGTGTTATGGAGCACATCGAGGAGGCCGGCATCCACTCCGGCGACTCGGCCTGCACGCTGCCGCCGGTGACGCTCGGGCGGGATGTTCAGGATCAGGTGGTCGAAGCCACCCGCCGGATCGCCGAAGGCATCG
>DASYEE010000169.1:0-18786 GCA_036499165.1 Galbitalea sp.
CGCCCCTCACCCTGAGATTGCAATGCACCGGCTAGGCATTGTTGATCCGGAACACTTCAATGAACAGCACCAGGTCGGCCGCCGAATGCAGGACGATTGATGCGAGGAGGCCGTACCGGCGGTGGCACCAAAGCGCCGCACAGGCAAAAGCCGCCGTGACAACCAGACCGGGGATTCCGACCGGAGTGCCGTTCAGATGGGCCAAACCAAAAGACCCTGCCTGAACTGCATAGGTGACCGCCACTGGCCACTGCGCTTGGGTTTCGAGTAGGGCACCTCGCCAGAGAATTTCCTCCCCGAACGCGTTTGCAAGTGCAAGTGCCGCGATCGTGATGCCAACGAGCCAGACTGGATACTGAATTCCGCGAGCCACGAAGCCGGCGGGTGGCTGCACTGCCGTGAGCACCGCCGCAAGAGTTCCGCACGCGCATCCAGCCATAGTGAACAACGCCATTGGCCGGAGCGAAATCGGGCGGAGCAACGTCAACACCCGCGACCGCACGGTTTGAGCGTGGTCAGGCCATACCGTCCATACGATTCCAACGACCTCTGGCATGAGTATCCATGGCAGGCCTGCCGCGACGCCTGTCGTAAGAATCACAACCATTGCGCGTAAACGTGCTCCCACGGCCACGACGAGGGCGGTGCCTGCGGCAGTCAGAAGGACTGGAAGGATCGCCCGGAATCCGAGACCAACACCGAGAAATACGGCAAGTACGTAGGGTTGCCCAGCGGTCCTCGCAACCAGCGGAATCGTCCAACCGTCGACTATGCGAAGGACACGGGAAGGCCTCACGCACGCTTCGCTAGATCGCCGAACTGAGCCACCAGCTTGCCGCCCAGTAGCCAGCCGACGCGGCCAAAGGCGTCTGTTCCTGGCTCGAGCAATCCGTTGAATCGGTCGTACTCGTAGGCCTCAGGCCAACCGTGATTCACCACATCCATCACATGATCTTGCAGGCGCGATGCGAGTTCGATGGAAAGCGAAGCCGCCCCACCCTCGACGGTGAAGACGCTGCCCGCGACGATCGCAATGTACGGCGCAGACCTGTCGAACCCCTCGACCGTTACGTCATCGAAGTCGAACACTCCCGAACCCGTAACCCATTGTCTCCGAGTTGTATCGAACACACCTAGCCGCGGGGCCTCGTCCAACACCGTTAGGGCGTCGGCCTGCAGGGCTGCGATGAGATCGTCAAATAATCCGCCGCCGTCAGCGAACCCGGTTGCCGTAGTCATCACGGGCCCCAGCCTAAGTTGGCAGACATAACTCTCACGCGATCGTGCATTGAAGTGAGAACGATAGCTTTATCCTGTCGCCCCGCAACACGGTGCCGTTGATCTTCAAGATCTTTCCCGAGTACTTCAGCGCGCGGGCAGCCGACAGAGAACCGTGGGGGGCATAGAGCTGTCTCTTTCCATCGATTTTCGTACCGTTCGCATACACATTGACGACGTACTGCGTGCCTGAGTACTTCGCATTCGGGTAAGTGCCCCACGCGATGCTCTGCCCGCGACCCCATTGCTGCACGGAGAACCGCCCAAACTGAGAGTCCACGGTATAGGACGGTGAACATGGCCTCAAAGGGGCGGTAATTTCACCCACGCAACCCGACAGGCTTGCTATTAGGGCTGCCGCGAGTAACATCCCTGCGACCGACCAGCTCCGCCTCCTGAACATGCCGTACCCCTTCCAATAACGGGCACGCGCCCACCCATCGGCAAGCTCAATGCCCTTACCTAAAAGATGAGTCGGGGTCCGATTTATAACGCGACGGATTGACCTTTCTTTCCCCAGCCGCTCGCGATTACATCGCGGCGATACGGCTCCCCCACCTGACTCAGGCGAGTTATGCGCAGGGACAAGAATCAGGTCGTGGTTTTGCGCCGCATTCAGCGCAAGCCCCCACGTTTCGCAACCCGCGTACAGGGTGAGGGGCAGCAGATTGCCCTTCCGCGATCGTGGGAAGGGCGATCTGGCGCCCCTCACCGTTGGGGTGAGTGGGTGAGGGCGCGGACGGCGGCGAGGGTGAGCTGCCACGAGGGGTGGTGGATGTCGATGACATCGAAGTGGTCGCCGTCGAACGTCTCGAGGGTGGCCGGCTGGCCGGCACGGAGGGCGGCCGCGAGATACGCCTCGCTCTGACTGACGGGGACCACGTCGTCGCCGGTCCCGTGGATGAGCCGCACCGCGCGGTCGGCGACGGGATGCTCGGCCGGGCTCGCGGTGTCGTAGCGCTCGGGCACCTCGTCGGATGTCCCGCCGAGGAAGTTCGCGACCGCCCGGCGACCGAGGTTGTCGCGCTCCGCCAGCCGGAGGTCGAGCACGCCGGCAAGACTCACCGCGCCCGCAATCGGCAGGCCCAGGGCGCCAGCCGCGCTCTCGCCCAAAGCCCAGACCGCGAGGTGCCCGCCAGCGCTGTGGCCGACCGTCACGACTTTGCCGAGCTGCAGCCCGGGCGCAGCGTCCGAAACCGTGGCCAGCAGGTCGATCGCTGCGGCGACATCCTGCAGGGTCTCCGGCCAGCCACCACGAGCGCCCATCGCCCGGTACTCGACCTGCCAGGTGGTGTACCCGAGACGCGCAAACTCACGCGCCATGGGCGTCGGGCCCTCGAAGTAGGTGGGGTCGTAGCGCCAGTAACCGCCGTGGATGAGGATGACCGTCCCGAGCGGGTCGCCCCCAGCAGCCCCGTCACCGGCGGCCCGGTGCAGGTCGACAAACTGGAGCGGGTCGGGCCCGTAGGTGAAGCGCTGCGCTGATTCCACGCCCCCAGCGTATGCCCGCGCCTCCATTGCCAGATTGTCTAACAACCTGTTAGATTGTCAAACAGTCGAGTCGAAGACGATTGGAGGCCACAACATGCAGCAGACCGTGTCGACGGTGCTCCCGAGCGCCATCTACGACGATCTTCGCGCGCGCATCCTCTCCCAGTCCGACCCGAGCGGAACCACCTTCACCGAGTCCGCCGTCGCCCTACAGTTCGGCGTCGCCCGCCCCACCGCGAAGATGGCCATCGAGCGGCTCGTGGGCGAGGGTCTTCTTCGTCGCGAAGCACATCAGGCCGCCCGTGTGCCCGAGCTCCGCCGGGACGACATCATCGACCTGTGCGACACCCGCGCCGTGATCGAGGGTGCGGCGCTCGCTCGTCTTGCCTCCGCGGGCACCATCCCGGCCGAGGCGCTCGCAGCACACCACCAACTGCAGGCGGGCACCGACGCGTACGCCCAGCTCGACATCACCTTCCACCGAGCCCTCGTAACCGGCCAGTCCAGCGCCCGGCTGGTGCGCATGCACTCCCTGCTCATGGGCGAGATCGAGCTCTGCATCGGACAGGTGCAGGCCAACCACCTGCGCACCGCAAAGGATGTGGCGGCCGAGCACCAGGGGATCCTCGATGCCGTGACGGCGGGCGACTCCGCACTCGCCGAACGCCTCACCCGCGAACACATCCTTGAGTCGCGCGAACGACTCCTCACCCACTACGACTCGAAGGCGGCAACGACATGACTATCACCCTCGCGCTCCCCGACCAGGAGACATCCGACCGCCTGCGCGGAAGGCTCGGCGACCGCCTCGACAGCGCCGTGGATGTCGTGATCTGGCGGGCGGGCGACGCACCTCTCGATCTCCCCATCGACCTCCTCGTGCTGCCCTACGTCGTCAAGTACGAACTGCTCGCGGGGCTCACGGGCGAGGTTCGCTACGTGCAGAGCCAGGCGCTCGGGTACGACGGCGTCACCGACCACCTCCCCGCTGGCGTTTCGTTCTGCAACGCGGTCGGCGTGCACGAGGCCCCGACCGCAGAACTCGCGATCACACTCACCCTGGCGAGCCAGCGCGGCTGGCCCCAGGTCGGCCGCAACCAGGTCGCCGAGAGCTGGGATCGCTTCACCTACCCCGGCCTCATCGGCGCCCGCGTGCTGCTCATCGGCGTTGGCGGCATCGGCCGCGAGGTCGAGCGCCGCCTGGCTGGCTACGAGGTCGAACTCACCCGTGTCGCGCGCAGCGCCCGCGACGGCATCCACGCGATCTCCGAGCTGCCGGCCCTCCTCCCCGACGCCGACATCGTGATCCTCGCCGTGCCGCTCAGCGACGAGACCACCGGCCTTGTCGACGGAGCGTTCCTCGACCTGCTCCCCCACGGCGCCCTCGTCGTCAACGTCTCGCGCGGCCGCATCATCGACACGGATGCCCTGGTCGAGCACGTCCGGTCGGGTGCGGTGCGAAGCGCGCTGGATGTCGTCGATCCAGAGCCGCTGCCCGCCGGGCATCCGCTCTGGTCGTTGCCGGGCTCCCTCATCAGCCCACACCTCGGCGGCAGCGTGCAGAGCATGCCGAGCCGCATCGACCCGCTCATCGTCCGCCAGGTGGACCGGCTCATCGCCGGCCAGAAGCCCGACCACATCGTCATCGAAGGAACCAAATGAAACGCCACTTCCCGCGGCCGCACGACCTCGCGCCGCTGATGAAGTTCAAGAAGCCCGAGCTCAACGCGAAGAAGCGCAGGCTCGACGGCGCGCTCACCATCTGGGACCTCCGCAGGATCGCCATGAAGCGGACCCCGACCGCCGCGTTCGACTACACCGAGGGCGCAGCCGAGGCCGAGATCTCGCTGGCGCGGGCGCGCCAGGCGTTTGAGGACATCCAGTTCAACCCCGGAATCCTGCGGGATGTCTCAAAAGTTGACACCTCGTCGACCGTCCTCGGTGCTCCCGTCGCCCTGCCGTTCGGAATCGCCCCGACGGGCTTCACCAGGATGATGCAGGCGGAGGGCGAGATCGCCGGCGCCGGCGCTGCTGCCGCGGCCGGCATCCCGTTCTCGCTCTCGACCATGGGCACGACCGCGATCGAGGACGTGAAGGTGGCGAACCCGAACGGTCGCAACTGGTTCCAGCTGTACATGTGGAAGGACCGGGATCGCTCGATGGCGCTCGTCGATCGGGCCGCCGCTGCAGGCTTCGACACGTTGCTCGTCACGGTCGACGTCCCGGTCGCCGGTGCTCGCCTGCGCGACAAACGAAACGGTTTCTCAATCCCGCCGCAGCTCACCCTCGGCACCGTGATCAACGCCATCCCCCGCCCGGAGTGGTGGATCAACTTCCTCACGACAGAGCCGCTCGCGTTCGCATCGCTCGACCGCTGGTCTGGCACGGTCGGCGAGCTGCTCGACACCATGTTCGACCCGACCGTCACGTTCGACGACCTTGCCTGGATCAAGGAGCAGTGGCCAGGAAAGCTCGTCGTGAAGGGCGTCCAGAACGTGGATGACGCCAAGAGGCTCGCAACCATGGGCGTCGACGCGATCACGCTGTCGAACCACGGCGGCCGCCAGCTCGACCGTGCACCCATCCCATTCCACCTCCTGCCGCGGGTCGTCAAAGAGGTCGGACACGACATGGAAGTCCACCTCGACACCGGCATCATGAGCGGCGCAGACATTGTCGCGGCCATGGCTCTCGGCGCGAAGTTCACGATGATCGGTCGCGCCTACCTCTACGGCCTGATGGCGGGCGGGCGCGAGGGCGTCGACCGCACCATCGGCATCCTGTCCGAGCAGATCACCCGCACCATGCGCCTCCTCGGCGTCACAAGCCTGGCCGAGCTCGAACCCGGTCACGTTACTCAACTGCAGCGGCTCATTCCGCGCGGCTGAGTTGCACGCGGGGAGCAGCACTGTGGTGGTTGCTCCTCCCCGCTATTCGAGAGCCCCTGGACGAGGCCACCGGCGTGTTGCACGCTGAGGGTATGGCAAAGATCGAGCACTTTGAGATTCCCGCCGACGATGTCGCGCGTGCCCAGACCTTCTACGGTGGCGTGTTCGGGTTCTCGTTCGATAAGCGGGATGACGAAAACGTCATGATTCGACCGGGCGAGGGAGGGATTGGCGGCGACATTCACAAACGTTCCGAGGACCCGGAGGGCGACGTCATCGGCGTCTACGAGACCTCACGCTCACAGCCACCCGCGAGTTAGTGGAAAGGTGCGCGTGATCGCGCATCCTCAGGCGCACAGCTGACCGCGCCGGCGGTCGAGATACGCGGCCTCGGCGGGGTTGCCGGCCAGCTCGATTGCGCGGTCGTACGCGGCGCGGGAGTCGTCGCTGCGGCCCAGTCGCCGCAGCAGGTCTGCGCGGGTGGCATGGAACGCGTGGTAGTCGTCGAGCGCACCAGCGAGGCGGTCGACGATCGCGAGCGCGACATCCGGGCCGTCGAGTTCTGCGACCGCGATCGCCCGATTCATCGCAACGATCGGCGATGCATCGAGCGTAACGAGCTGATCGTAGAGCGCGACGACCTGCGACCAGTCGGTGTCGCGCATGTCGCGCGCAGACGTGTGGACGGCGTTGATCGCCGCGAGCACCTGGTACCGGCCGGGAGCCAGTCCTGTTGCCAGTCGCTCTCGAACCAGCGCGTGTCCCTCTCCGATCATGGCGGCATCCCATGCAGCGCGATCCTGCTCGTCGATGGGCACCAGCTCGCCTCCGGCCGACATCCGGGCCGGGCGACGCGCATCGATGAGCAGCATGAGAGCGAGCAGGCCGACCGCCTCGCCGTCGTCCGGCAACAACTCCCGGACCAGGCGCGTGAGCCGGATCGCCTCGGCCGTCAGGTCGCTCCGGATGGGATCGGTGGTCGGCCCGGTCGCCAGGTAGCCCTCGTTGAAGACGAGATAGAGGACGGCAAGTACTCCCTCGACGCGGTCGGGCAGATCCTCCGCGGATGGCACCCGGAACGGGATCCCGGCCTGCCTGATCTTGACCTTCGCGCGGGTGATCCGGCGTTCCATGGCCCCGTCCTGCACGAGAAACGCCCGCGCAATTTCGGGGACGGTGAGCCCGCCGACCATCCGCAGCGTCAGCGCCATCCTGCTCTCCATCGCAAGCGCGGGATGCGCGCACGTGAAGACCAGTCGCAGCCGGTCATCGTCGATCGCGCCGGTGGGCTCGGGGGGATCGTCGTCGAACACCAGCCCAGCCTCCCTCTGCTTTCCGTCGCGCTTCGCCTCGCGGCGGATCCTGTCGATCGCCTTGCGGTTCGCCGTGGTCGTCAGCCACGCGCCGGGGTTCGGCGGCACGCCGTCGGTGGGCCATCGTTCGACGGCGATCGCGAACGCTTCGCCAGCAGATTCCTCTGCGATGTCGAGGTCGCCGAACCGTCGGTTCAGGGAAGCGACCACCTGTGCCCACTCCTTGCGGTGGGCACGGATGATCGCCTCCCGGACATCCATCACGTCAGCCGGCGAGGAGCGGCCGCACCTCGAGCTTACGATTGCACGCCTTCGACCCTTCCGCCGCCAGCTTCAGCGCGACGTCGAGGTTGGGAACCTCCCAGAGCCACAGGCCGGCGATGAACTCCTTCGACTCAAGGAATGGTCCGTCGGTGATCACCGGTGCGCCTGCGCCACGGCTGTCGATCACAGTCCCAGAGCTCGGCGCACCGAGACCGCCGGCGAAGACCCAATAGCCCTCCGCGATCAGCTTGTCGTTGAACAGGTCGATCGCGGCCATTTCGGCCGCAGAAGCGGACTCGGTCATCTGGGCAGCCTCGGCCTGCCCGTCGTCGATTACGGAAACCAGGTATTGCATGTCGGATCATCTCCTGCGGATCTGCGGCGCCCCTCATGGACAGCCTCTCACCACTACTACGAACAACTCTGCCCGCATCCGACACCCGGGCGAAAGTTTTCCTGTGCGCGGGGGGCCTAGAAGCGGACACCTCCGGCGGAGAGCCCCGCGCGCCAGTAGCGCTGCAGCGACAGGAACACGACAACGACGGGGATGACCGAGACGAGGGCCCCGACCACGAGGAGTCCCTGCAGCGCCGGGATGTCGATCGACTGCCTGAACCAGCCGGTCAGGCCGACCGTCACCGGCACGAGGTCGATGTCGTTCAGCACAAGCAGCGGCAGCAGGTAGTTGTTCCAGCTCCCGAGGAACGCGAACAGCAGGATCGTCACCATTCCGCCACTCATCAGGCGGACTCCGATGGAGAAGAACGCACGGAACTCCCCCGCGCCGTCGAGGCGCGCGGCCTCGAGAATCTCGTCCGGGATGGAGGTCTGCGCGTAGACATACGCGAGCATCACCCCGAACGGATAGACGAGCGTCGGGATCAGCACACCCGCGTAGGTGTTCACGAGCCCGAGGTGGGTGAGCAGCACGTAGGTCGGCTGCGCGAGTACCGTGCCGGGGACGAGCATGCTGCCGAGGACCGCGCCGAGTACTATCGAACGCCCGCGAAACCGGTATTTCGCCAGCGCATAGCCGGAGATCACGCTGACGAACGTCATCAGCACGGAGCCGAGACCCGAGTAGATGATCGAGTTCAGCATCCACCGCCAGAAGATCCCGTGATCGTAGGTCGTCAGCGCGGCCAAGTTGCCGAACAGGTTGAACTTCGCGAACTCGAATCCTGGCGTGCCGAACAGGTCTGAGCTGGTCTTGGTCGATGCGACCAGCAGCCAGTAGACCGGCACGAGGAAGTAGATCAGTGCGACGACCGTGATGATGATCACGACCGTCTGGGCGAGAGGCGACCGTCGCTCTCCGCCGGACTCGTCCGACTTGCTGCGGGTCGCTCGGCGCGGGACCCGCACCGACGTCGTTGATGCCGTCATGCGTTGCGTCCTCGTCGATTGGAAACACTCGAAACCACGACAGACAGGATGAACGTGACGAGCCCGAGGATGATGGCCATCGCAGAACCGAGGTTCAGGTTGCCGTTCGCCTGCGTCGTCGCGAACACCGCCATGTTCGGCGTGTATTCCGTCGTGATGTTGGTTGTCAGGTTTTTCAGGATGGTTGGCTCGTTGAACAGTTGGAGTGTGCCGATCACCGAGAACAGGGCAGTGAGCAGGAGCGCGGGTGCAATGAGCGGCACCTTGATCGAGAACGCGGTGCGCAGCTCGCCCGCGCCATCGATCCGCGCGGCCTCGAAGAGTTCGCGCGGCACCGTCTGCAGCGCCGAGAACAGGATGATCATGTTGACGCCCGTGTACGACCAGGTGCTCACGTTGGCGATCGACCAGAGCACGCTGCCGGAGCTCAGGAAGTCGACCGAGATGCCAATCGACTTCAGCCCCTCCACGATCGGAGACACGCCTGGTTGATAGAGGAAGCCCCAGAGCAGGGCGGCAACGACGCCGGGAATCGCGAACGGCAGGAAGACTCCGAGCCGCAGAACCCGCTTGAACTTCGTGCGCGCTGAGTCGAGCAGCAGCGCGAAGATGAGGGCGAGGGCCAGCATGACGGGAACCTGCACGATGCCGAAGAGCAGCACGCGCCCGAAACCGGCGATGAAGGCCGGGTCGGCGAGCGCCGTCGCATAGTTCTGGATACCGACGAAGACCGTCTTACTCGCGGTGTCGAACCCGAGGCCCGACTTCTGCACCTTGAAGAGGCTTGTGCCGATCGCGACCACGATGGGCGCGACCAGGAACATCAGGAAGAGAACGATGAATGGCGCCAGGAAGACCCATGGCGCGGCACCGCTCCCCCGGCCGCTGCGGCGGCGGGCGGGGGAGCGGTCGGCCAGCCGGAGGGGCTGGCCAGGAACGGCCTGCGTCATTTGACGGAGAGCCCCTGGGATTTCAGGTTGGCAACCGTGCTCGCCTGCACAGAATCCAGAGCCTGCGCGAACGTCTCGGAGCCGGATGCCACCTTGCCGAATTGGTCGGCGAGGTCACTCGTGAGCTTGTCGAAGCCCGGCCCGTTCTGCGCGGTGTCGGGAGAGATGAGCGCTGCGGCCTTGAAGACCGAGAACACCTTCTCACCACCGAAGTACGGGTCCGCCTGGTCGAGCGTCGGGCTCTGCAGGCCGATCTTCGCAGCGGGGAAGAGTCCACCCTGGCTGACCAGGATGTCGACGCTCGCCTTGTTGCTGTCGAACCAGCTCGAGAACTCCGCCGCCTGCTTCGGGTACTTCGTTCCCTTCAGCACGACCATCGCCGCGCCACCGGACTCGCCGCCCGCGGTAGATCCAGCAAACGTCGGCTCGGGTGCGACAGCCCACTTACCGGAGAGCTTCGCGGCGTTCTGCTTGAGCAGCTGGGGGAACCATGCCGCGTAGCTGATCGACGCGATCTGGCCGGAGTCGACATCCTTCCAGTACTCAGGCGTCCACATCTGGACGACCTTCAGGAGCTTCTGGTCGAGCAGGCCTTGCCAGAGAGCAGCGACCTTCTGGTTGCCCGCGTCGTTGACCGAGACCTTCCAGGAGTTGCCGCTGATGCCGTACCAGCTGCCGCCGGCCTGGACCATGGTCTGGTAGTACATGCCGAACTCGGCCGGCGAGAACTGCCCGAGGTAGATGCTCGGGTTGGCGGCGTGCAGCTTCTGCGCATCGGCGACATAGTCATCCCAGGTCGCGGGCGGGGTCAGCCCGTACTTCTTGAAGATGTCTGTGCGGTAGAGGAGGCCCGCTGGGCCGCTGTCCTGGGGAACCCCGTAGATGGCGTCGCCGAACTGCACGGATGACCACGCGGCGGGCGTGTAGAGGTTCTTGGTGTTCTTGATGTACGGCGCGATGTTGATGGCGCGCTTGTTGATGACGTAGTCAGGCAGGGAGTGCTGGCTCACCTGGGCGATGTCAGGGCCGGTACCCGCGTCGACAGCGGCCGGAACCTTGCTGCCGTCATCCCCGGTCTCCTGGTGCAGGTCGACGTGGATGTTCGGGTGCGCCTTGTTCCAGATCGCGACCGACTTCGCTTCGTTCGGGACTGAGCCCCAGAACGACAGCGTGATCTTCTTGTTCGGATCTGGCGCGGCTGCTCCAGAACCGCCGCTGGTGCAGCCGCTGAGACCGATTGCTGTTGCGCTGGCGATGGCCAGGACCCCCAGCACGAGTTTCTTTCTTCGCACGGTCCTTTTCGGGCCGGAAATCGGGTGCGTAGCCATGATTGGCATCCTTTCGTAAACAGACCTCGTTGTGTGTTACTGCTGGCACTACTTGAATTGCAAGGGGAAGATGTGGTGCGTCTCGCGGTGCCCCGTTGGTTCATTGAACCAACTGGAATGGATGCTACGCACGTTTGCCTCCGCCCGCAATACCTCGCTAGCCGTGAAAACGCTGAATGATCCGATGTTTATTCAGCTGTCTCCGGTGGAATCCTTATAGATGCTGGACTTCTGCCGATCAGGCCGAGGGGGAAAGTCGGGAAACACCCGATGACTTGCGAATAATCAGTTCGGGCATGAGCACCTGGTGCTCGTGAACATGCTCTGAACCCTGCTCGATCTCGTCGAGAACGAGCTTCATCGCCCGTGCACCGAGCTCGTGCCGCGGCTGGCGAACGGACGAGAGCGGGATCGCCGAGGCCGAGGCAGCATCCAGGTCGTCGAAGCCGACGATCGCGATGTCTTCCGGCACCCGGATGCCGTGGAGAGTCATGCTCTGCAGGAAACCGATCGCGAGCAGGTCGTTCGCGCAGAGTGCTGCGGTCGGTCTGTCGGCCGGCGCCATCGCGGCCACCGCCTCGCCTGCAGCGATACCGGATGCCGTGCTGAAGTCGCCGAGATTCAGCACCTCGATCGTCGCGTCCGGCGAGACCGCGGCGACCCCCTCACGGAATCCAGCCAGCCGCTCCGCGACCTGGTGACTGGATGACGGGTCGTCGACGAACACCAGACTGGTGTGCCCGAGCCCGGCCAGGTGCCTGCCCGCCATCACGCCGCCGGCGTGGTTATCGGTGACGAGCGAACACCAGGGTCGATCGCTCGTGACATCGTCGATGAAGACCACGGGAACACCGCGTTTCAGCATGCTCTCGAGTCGCGGATTGTTCTCGTCGACGGGCGTCATCACGACCCCCTGCACGCGCTGCTGCACGAGGACGTCGAGGTTGTACTCCTCGCGCTGGGGGTCGTAGCTGCTGTTGCAGAAGACAACTGCGACGTCTCGTTCGCGCGCGTACGCTTCTGCGCCGAGCGCGATGTCGACGAAGAACGGGTGCGCGAGACTCGCCAGCGTCACGCCGATGGTCTTGACCCGCCCCGGTCGATACTGGCGCGCATGCTGCCGCGGAACGAAGTCGAGCTCTTCCATGGCCGCAAGCACCCGCGTGCGCGTCGAGTCGTTGACGTAGGAGGGGCGATTGAGCACGTTGCTGACGGTGCCGGCGGACACGCCGGCGTGCTTCGCGACATCCCTGATGGTTGACAATCTGCTCCCTACCCGCGACGTTCACTGAACCATACTTGAATCCGCACGAGCGTTCGCGTACCATCCATCACTGTCGGTTCAATGAACCGTTTACCGCTCCAACGACGGCTAGGGCAACGACGCGTGAAATCTGATCACCTCCTTTGGTACGAGAAGCCTGCCGCCACCTGGATGGAGGCGTTGCCGCTCGGCAACGGCCGCATCGGTGCCATGTGCTTCGGTCGCCCGGGAGCCGATCTGATCAAACTGAACGACGACCGTGGCTGGTCGGGAAGCCCGGCGAACGAGCTGCAGGACGGTTTCCCCGACGCCGCGAGCGCACAAGCGGACGTCGGGGCGGCGCGCGCCGCTGTCGCAGCCGGGGACTACGCAGCGGCGGACGAACCACTGCGCCGGATCCAGCAGAAGTACACCCAGTCGTACCTGCCGTTCTCTGACCTGCATCTCACCATCACGGCGGCGAACGGCACGACGGATGCCACGGACTACCGCCGTGAACTTCGGCTGAAGGACGCCGTTCACGAGCACTCGTACCTCCTCGACGGGCATCGCGTCACGCAGTCCAGTTACATCAGCGCCCCGGCCGGCGTGATGGTGATCGAGATCTCCGCCGAACATCCGGATGGCGTCGACCTCACGCTGGCGCTGTCCACCGAGCTGCTGGAGCTTGACCGGCTGGCGGTCGGGGGTCGGCTCGGGCTTATCGCCCAACTGCCGTCCAACTCCGCGCCGGGCCATGAGTCCGACCTCGAACAGACGAAGTATGACCGCACGCCGGGAGCCGCTGTGATCGGCGGTACCTTCCTGCGCCTGCACCACGACGGCGAGGAGCGCGACGGGGTTGGCGCGGTCGGGGCATCCGGAATCCACCGCGCGACGATCATCCTGACGACCGCGACGACGTTTACCGCCCTCGGGATGCCGCCCCTGCACACGCTGGATGCGCCGGCAGCTGAAGCCCAGCGGCGTCTCGACGCGGCCGACGAACTCGGCTCCGACCGGCTGCTCGCTGAGCACCTCGCGGACTACCGGGGGCTGTACTTCCGGTCGGAGCTGCACTTCGACCGCCGCGACGATGCCGCGATGCACGACGACCTGCCGACCAGCGAGCGACTCGCCCTGGCGAGTGCGTCGCCGATCGGGGCGCTCGGCTCCGACCCGGGGCTCGCCGCCACCCTCTTCAACTTCGGCCGCTACCTGCTCATCGCGAGTTCGCGCGCGGGCACCCTGCCGACCAACCTTCAGGGCATCTGGAACGACCTCGTCCAGCCACCCTGGAGCTCGAACTATACGATCAACATCAACACCCAGATGAACTACTGGCCGGTCGAGGTCGCGAACCTGGCCGAGCTGCACGAACCGCTGTTCGACCTGGTCGACGCGCTGGCCCTTCGGGGGCGCGAGACCGCCTCCCGCATCTACGGCCTGCCGGGCTGGGTCGCCCACCACAACACCGACCCGTGGGGCTTCAGCACGCCGGTTGGCATGGGACGTGCCGACAACGCCTGGGCGTACTGGCCCATGTCCGGGCCGTGGCTGGTGAGCCACCTCTCGCAACACCTGCAGTTCGGCGCCGACGACGAGTTCGCCCGCGACCGCGCGTGGCCGGTCGCCGCCTCCGCCGCGGCGTTCATGCTGGGCTGGCTCAAGACGGATGCGGATGGCACGCTCGGCACTCCGGTTTCGACGTCGCCTGAAAATCACTTCGTGACCGAGGCCGGCGAGCGCGCGTCCGTCGCGGCGTCGACCACGATGGACATCAGTCTCATCCGTGAGCTCTTCGAGTTCGTGGTCTCACTCGCAGACCGCCTGAAGATCGATTCGTCGACCGCACGCGCCTGCGCCGCGGCTCTGCCACGACTGCGTGCCCCGCAGATCGGCGTCGATGGTCGCCTGCTCGAGTATCCGCACGGCCTCCCGGACTGGGAACCGCACCACCGTCACGTCTCCCATCTGTACGGCCTGTACCCGGGGGCGGAGCGGTGGGATGCCGACCTGCTCGCGGCTGCGACCACGAGCCTGGATGTGCGTGGCGGCGATTCGACGGGCTGGTCGCTGGCCTGGAAGACCTGCCTGCGAGCCCGTCTGCACCAGCCGGACGTGGCCGGGGAACTGCTCGCCCTGTTCTTCCGCGAGCCACAGGACGGGATCGCGGAGTGGGCTGGGGCGCTCTACCCCAACCTGTTCCAGTCGAACCCGCCGTTCCAGATCGACGCCAATCTCGGCTACATCGCCGCGATCGCCGAGTGCCTGCTGCAGAGCCACCGCGGTGTCATCGAGTTGCTTCCCGCTCTTCCGCCCGCGCTCGATCGCGGCAGTGTTCGAGGACTGGTCGCCCGCCCCGGTGTCGAGGTCGACCTGGAGTGGAAGGACGGCAAGCTCGTCGCCGCCTCACTCACCTCCCGGCGCTCGCGCACGGTCACGGTCGAGTACGACGGCCGATCCGCCGCGGTAGACCTGACGGCAGGTGCCAGGGCGCGCCTCGACATCACGCTGCTCGCACCGCTTGAGAGCCTGCCTGCGTGAGCACCGATCGGTTCTTCACGAGCGGCGCTGCGGACGCTCGCGGCAGGCAGTTCCGGTGGCCCGTCGACGGGCTGGCCTTCGGGGGCGACTACAGCCCCGAACAGTGGAGCGAGGCGACCTGGCTCGAGGATGTCGCCCTGATGCGTGCCGCTGGCGTCACGATCGTGAGCCTCGGGATCTTCTCCTGGGGTCAGCTCGAGACGGCGGACGAGGTCTACGACTTCGGCTGGCTCGACCGGATCATGGACCTGCTGCACGAGAACGGCATCTCGGTGAACCTGGCCACGCCGACCGCTGCCCCGCCCATGTGGCTGTTTCAGAAGCATCCCGAGATCGGGAGCGTCGACGACCGCGGGGTCAGGACATCCGCGGGCGGGCGGCTCGGCTGGTCTGCATCGAGCACGGTCTTCAGGGCGTACGCGCTGCGAATCGTACGGGTGATCGCCGAGCGATACGCGGGCCATCCTGCCCTGCGGATGTGGCACATCAGCAACGAACTCGGTAACGAGAACGGCTACTGCTACAGCGACGAGACCGAGGCGGCCTTCCGGCGCTGGCTGCGTGCCCGGTACTCCTCGATCGACGCACTCAACGATGGCTGGGGCACGGCGTTCTGGGGTCACCACTTCGGTGACTTCGACGAGGTGCCAGTTCCCCGGTTCGCGAGGACCTCGCAGAATCCCGGGCTGCTGCTCGATTTCAAGCGGTTCAGTTCCGACGCCCTCCTCGAACACTTCATCGCGGAGCGGGATGTCGTGCGGGCGATCACGCCGGATACCCCGCTCTCGACCAACTTCATGATCCACGCTGGCGGGGGCGCGATCGACTACGCCCGCTGGGCAGATGAGGTCGACCTCGTCACGAACGATCACTACGCGATCGCGGCAGACCCGCAGCGTCGCGAGGAACTCGCCTTCAGCGCCGACCGCACGCGAGGCGCCGCGCGGGGGCGGCCGTGGCTCCTCCTCGAGCATGCGCCTGGCAGCGTCAACTGGCAGTCCCGCAACCGGGCGAAGCTCCCGGGCGAACTCGCCCGCGACAGCCTCACTCACGTTGCCGCGGGCTCGGACGGAGCGATGTTCTTCCAGTGGCGGCAGTCCGTCGCGGGTGGCGAGCAGTTCCACTCGGGGATGGTGCCACACGCTGGCGCCAACTCACGCGTACACAGCGAGGTGCGGGAGCTCGGCGCAGCCATTGGCCGGCTTGCCGAAGTCCAGGGCTCAACGGTCACCGGCTCTGCCGCTGCGATCCTGTGGGACCAGGATGCGTCCTGGGCGTTCCGCTCAGGACGCAAGCCGAGCGAAGCGATCGACTACGACGAGGTGGCAGTCGCTGTCCACGCCGAACTGACGGCCCGCGGCATCGGGGTCGACGTCATTTCCGCATCCATGCCGCTTGCGGCATACACGCTCGTCGTGGTGGCGAACCACTACCTGCTGGAGCCGGCTGCGATCGCAGCGCTCCGCGAATTCGTCGAGGCGGGCGGGCATGTGCTCGTCACCTACCTCTCCGGCATCGTAGACACAAATAACAAGGTCATTCCCGGTGGCTATCCTGGGGCGCTCCGCGACCTGCTCGGGATCAAGGTCGAGGAGTTCCTGCCGCTGCTTGCCGGGGAGGAGACGACGCTCTACTCGGGCGCGGTGGCGACGGACTGGACCGAGCACGTGCACCTGGCCGGCGCGGTCGCGTTGGACTCCTACGCATCCGGGCCGCTTGTCGGATTGCCGGCCGTCACGGTCAACCGGCTCGGGGCCGGCACCGCCAGTTACCTCTCGGCGCATCTCGACCGCGTATCCATCGGTGCCGTCATCGAAGCGCTGCTTGAGCGCACCGCCACGCCATTCCGGTCTCCGGACGGCGTCGAGACGACGCGGCGGTCGGGCGAAACCGCGAACTGGCTGTTCACCTTCAATCACGGCGACGCCGACCGCGCCGTGGACGCCGTCGGCTTCGACCTTCTGGCCGATGCGCCGTTCGGCGGAACGCTGGCCGCCGGGCAGGTCGCGGTGATTCGCCAGGGCACGCCCGTGGTGCCGGAGTGAGTCGACCGCTCGGCTGGGGCATCCTCGGCACCGGCGGAATTGCGCACGAATTCGCCACAGACCTCCAGCTGACCGGCCACACCGTCAGCGCAGTCGGCTCTCGCAGCCAGGCCGGTGCCGATGCGTTCGCGTCCCGGCTGGGGATCGCCCACGCGCACGCCAGCTACGAGTCGCTCGTCCAGGATCCGACGGTCGACATCGTGTACGTCGCGACCCCGCACTCGCTGCACGCCGGCAATGCCATCCTTGCGCTGGAGGCTGGCAAGCACGTGCTGGTCGAGAAACCGTTCACGATCAATGCACGTGAGGCGCGGACTGTCGCCGAACTCGCGGCGAAGCGCGGGCTCATCGTCATGGAGGCGATGTGGACGCGGTTCCTGCCGCACATGGTGCGCATCCGCGAGATCGTCTCAGCCGGAAAGATTGGCGATGTCCGCGCGATCATCGCCGCGCATGAGCACAGGCAGACCAGCGACCTCACTCATCGCGTGCACGATCCCGCGCTGGGCGGCGGCGCGTTGCTCGAGGTCGGGATCTATCCCGTGTCGTTCGCGTGGGACATCCTCGGCCGGCCGGCCGCGGTGCGCGCTATCGGCTCCATGGGTGCCACCGGAGTCGACGGCCAGACAGCGATCCTGCTCGGATACCCCGACGGCCAGCAGGCCATCCTGCACGCCTCGGCCGAAAGCGTCGGCGGAAGCACGGCGACGATCCTCGGCACGGAGGGCCGCATCGAGATCGACGCGACCTGGTTCACCCCGGCATCCTTTACCGTGTTCGACAACGCGCGGGAAGTCGTCGAGCGGTTCGACGAGGACGTCGTTGGCCGAGGGCTCCATCTGCAGGCGACCGCCCTCGAGCGGGCGATCGCGGGCGGCCTTGTCGACGTACCGGAAATGCCCATCGGTGAGAGCGTCGCCATCATGACAACACTCGACGAGATCCGCGCCGACATCGGCCTGCGGTACCCGTCCGACTGAGAGGATCCCAGCATGGAATTCCGCATCTTCACCGAGCCGCACCAGGGCGCGAGCTACGACGACCTGCTCGCGGTCGCGCAGGCATCCGAGACGCTGGGCTTCGACGCGTTCTTCCGTTCGGACCACTACATGAAGATGGGCACACACTTCGACGGCCTGCCGGGGCCGACGGATGCCTGGACGACGCTCGGCGCGCTCGCTCGCGAGACCACGAGCATCCGGCTCGGCACACTGGTGTCATCGGTGACGTACCGGTACCCGGGAATCCTCGCGGTGCAGGTCGCGCAGGTCGACAACATGTCGCACGGCCGGATCGAACTGGGGCTCGGCAGCGGCTGGTACGAGGCAGAGCATCGCGCGTACGGGATCCCGTTCCCGGCGAAGCGCTTCGACTTGCTCGAGGAGCAGCTCGCGATCATCTCCGGGCTGTGGGAGACGCCGAGCGGCGAGACGTTCTCGTTCGCAGGTGAGCACTACACGCTCGAGGACTCGCCCGCGCTGCCGAAGCCGTACCAGTCGCGGATCCCGATCATCGTTGGCGGCCAGGGACCGACGCGCACGCCAGCACTGGCGGCGCGATATGCGAGCGAGTACAACGCGGGGTTCCCGGCGGTTGCCGACATCCCCGGTCTCTTCGGGCGGGTTCGTGAGGCCTGTGAGCGGATCGAACGCGACCCCGATGACCTCGTCTACTCGATCGGCTACACGATCGCGGCCGGCCAGGATGAGGCCGAGGTGAGCAGGCGGGCGATCGCGGCAGGCGAGAATGCGACAGACCTGCGGGTGAAGGGACTGTGCGGCACACCTTCGGAGATCGTCGACAAGCTGGGGCGTGTGCAGGAGCTCGGGGTATCGCGCATCTACCTGGAGGTGATGGACCTGCACGATCTCGATCATCTCGACTTCATCGCGCGGGAGATCGTGCCGCAGCTCGGCTAGCGCTCACCCGCCGGTCGAGTAGCGGCGCGCTCGGCTAGCACTCACCCGCCGGTCGAGTAGCGGCGCGCTCGGCTAGCACTCACCCGCCGGTCGAGTAGCGGCGCGAGGCACGAGCCCGCGTTATCGAGACCACA
>DASYEE010000170.1:0-2104 GCA_036499165.1 Galbitalea sp.
TTCTCCATCCCACCGCAACTCACCCCTGCCACGATCATCAATGCGATCCCGCGGCCGTGGTGGTGGTGGGACTTCCTCACCACACCACCACTGAAGTTCGCGTCGCTGTCCTCCACCGGCGGCACCGTCGGCGAACTGCTCGACGCCGCCATGGATCCGACGATCTCATTCAAAGACCTCGACGTCATCCGCGGCATGTGGCCCGGCAAACTCGTCATCAAAGGGGTCCAGAACGTGCGGGATGCCGCCAAACTGGCCGATCTCGGCGTCGACGGGATCCTGCTGTCCAACCACGGCGGCCGACAACTGGACCGCGCTCCCATCCCGTTCCACCTGCTGCCCGATGTTGTCCACGCGCTCAAGGGGAAGAAGGTGCAGATCGGCGTCGACACCGGCATCATGTCCGGCGCCGACATCGTCGCCTGCATCGCCCTCGGCGCCCACTTCACCATGATCGGGCGGGCATACCTCTACGGACTCATGGCCGGAGGCCGCGCTGGCGTCGACCGCACCATCGCCATCCTCACCGAGCAGGTCGTGCGCACCATGAAACTGCTCGGCGTCGCAACCCTCGCAGAGTTAGGGCCGCAACACGTCACCCAACTCGAGCGACTGACACCGCGAGCGAAAACACGCTGAGGCCTACTTGCTGCGTCGAGCGCTTAGCTGAAGTCTGCGTCGGGCGCTGAGTCGTAGCTGAAGTCGAGCCGCGGGCGACGCCCTCGGTTCAGCACACCGCCGCTCTCTTCGAGATAGCACGCACCGCAAAGGGGTTCGTAGCTGACCTCAGACTTGCCGTCGATCGCCACCTGGTCGCCGTCGAAGACGAAAACCCCGTCGACCTTGCGTGCGTTGAACATCGCCTTGCGGCCGCAGCGGCAGATCGTCTTGAGCTCTTCGAGCGAATGCGCGATCTCGAGCAAGCGCCGACTGCCGGGAAACGCCACCGTTTGAAAGTCGGTGCGGATGCCGTATGCCAGCACCGGAACATCCTCCTCGATGGCGATGCGCAGCAGGTCATCGACTTGCGACTCACTGAGGAACTGCGCCTCGTCGACCAGAAAGCAACTCACGTCTTTGGCGCTCTCGCGGATCACGCCCGCCCGTTCTCGCATGAACCGGACGAGCACATCCTCATCGGGCCTGATGGTGAAATCGACCGTTCGACTCGCGCCCAGCCGCGACACGATCGCGCTCTCGCCGCGGGAATCGATCGCCGGTTTGGCGAGCAGCACGCGCTGATCGCGCTCCTCGTAGTTGTAGGCGGCTTGCAGCAAGGCGGTGCTCTTGCCGCTGTTCATCGCCCCGTATCGGAAATACAGCTTCGCCACTCAGCGGCTCCGCATCTGTGTCGTCGCCACTACTCGAGATACCCGTCCTCAGCGGCCCGGCGGATCAGGTCGGCCTTCTTGCTGGCGGGGCGTCCGACCTTCGCGTACTTCTCACGCACTCGGCGCAGATAGGTCTTCGCGGTCTCGTACTGGACATTCATCTGGGCGGCGACCTCCGTGGTGCTGAAGCCGCCGACGTAGAGCCGGAATGCCTGCTCCTCCCCGTGGCTCAGTTTTGGCCGGACCTGGGGCGCAGCGCCGATCGGAAGAGGGCGCCACGGATGCGGGTGGGCGCCGTCGCTCTGCATGCCCATCACGCGGCGAGCGGCATCCATCACCTGAGCCATCGGCATCGACTTCGACGCGAACTCCGCGGCCCCTGCCGCGAGGGCGCGCTCGCGAGCCTCGTCGGTGTCGACGCTCGACAGCACGATCACCTTCGCCCCCGCCGCGCGGCAGGTGCGAACCCGAGCCTCGATCGAGACGGCCTCCTTGAGCTGGAAGTCGATGAAGACCAACTCGGTCGGGAACGCCGGGCTGTGCACGAGTTGCAACCAGGTCGTGGCCGAGAGAACGACATCGAAGTCGAGGGCGTGCTGCCCGATCCAGCTGCTGAGGCTGTCGAGAAGAACCTCGTGGTCGTCGAGCAGTGCCAGACGAACCCGGGTTGGCGGAGTGGGACCGTGGTGTTGGTCGTGATCCACGCCGGGGGCCCACGACGTTGATGTCGTGGCGTGATCAGTGACGCTCATGCGCAAATCCTAGGGTGAATG
>DASYEE010000171.1:0-14991 GCA_036499165.1 Galbitalea sp.
GCCCCCCGTGATGCGACGGGCTGGAGCGGCGAAGCGCGAGATAGGTCTGGAGCGGATCGGCGGATGTCTCGATGCTCACGCTCGTCGTCAGGCACAGGAGGTACGCGTCGCCCCTCGCGATCGCCGCCTTGCAGTCGCCGATCATCGTGAGATAGTCGGCATCGCTGTCGCGCCAGAGCGCTGTCCTGCTGACGCCCGGAGCACCATCCGGCGCCGGGCCCGGATCAGGATGCTCGAGGGCCGACACGGTGTCGCGTCGCCAATCCTCGAACTCCCCCGCCCAGGATTCGCCCAGCGCGACCAGCGTCACGACTCGCGTCTCGTGATCGAACTCGAGCAAGCGGTCGGCGAAGAGAAACGCGCTCTCGGCAGCGGTGCGGGACGGGTCGCCCATCGTCTCGTGACGATTCTCGTAGCCGAGCCATCCGAACCAGCCGGGGCCAAATCGTTCGCCGTCGGTCGCCACCACCCGACCTGCGGCGAGTTCGTCGCGCAGGAAGTCGAGTATCGACGGAGTGGGCGCCGAGGGTCCGGGCGTCGAACGCCCGAGCGATTCGCTGGTGACCACACGCGCCGCGCCCGCGATGTAGCTGCGACCCGAGGCGGCTTCTGGACCGCAGTCGAGCCAGGCAACATCGCTCTGGCCAGCAAAAAGCGTCACAAAAGCGTCGGCTGGGTCGACCCACCGGGCAAGAGCGTGTCGGAGCGGACCGTGGCGCATAGCCTAAGCCTATGAGCGTCGAGACGATCTTCCGGTGGCTGGACAACGAGCTCGTCGCCCTCGACTACTGCGACATGGCCGACACGACGATCGCGGTCGCGGATTCCTGGTTCGTCACCGAGGGGACGACCCTTGCGCTCGGCCTGCACCGCGACCGCTTTCTGGAATCGATGCCGGCCGACGCGCGTGGACGGACGAATGCCGACGCGTTCTGGGATGCAGCGATCGCGACCATCCCCCGCGTCGGCGACTGGTTCCCCCGGGTTGAACTACAGCAGCGCGGCGACGGTGTGCTGCTCGTGTTCCGACTGCGCAGTGCTCCAGATCGAACGAACAATGTCGTGGTGACGACCTGGCAGGGCGATCCACGCACGCAGCCACGGATCAAGGGGCCAGACGTGGCCACGATGACGCGCATCCGCACGAGTATCCAGCCGTCGGGGGCGGGTGAGGCAGTAATCCTCGCCGACGGCGGCTTCGTCGTGGATGGTGCATACAGCGGCCTGTTGTGGTGGCGCGGCGAGATCCTCTGTGGGCCCCCCGCCGAATTCGAGCGTGTCGACAGCGTGAGCGTCAGAAGCGTCATCGCCATGGCCTCGGCGCTCGGGATCGAGACCTACGGCGAGCCGGTGACTCCGTCCGAGCTCGATGGCACGGAATTGTGGTCGCTGAACGCGCTGCACGGCATCCGGATCGTCACCAGTTGGCTCGACGGCCCCAGCCTCGCGGAACGCCCCGGTCGTCTTGCAACCTGGCGCGCAAGAATGGATGCTCTTCGTAAGCCGATCTAGGTAGGGTGAGCCGGGTGAACGAGTTCTTCGACTGGCTGCTCTCAACCGTTCACGGGGTCGACCCGATTGCCCGCGTGTTGATCGCTGCCGCCGCCATGTTCTGCGAGACTTCCGTGCTGCTCGGGCTCATCGTCCCTGGCGACACCGTCGTCCTCGTGGCCGGTACCGCGGTCGAAGGGCCAGTCGAGTTCATCGCGCTCGTTCTCGCAGTCATCGTCGGTTCCTTGCTCGGGGAATCGGTCGGGTTCTCACTCGGAAAATACTTCGGCCCGCGCATCCGACACTCGCGGCTCGGCCGTCGGATCGGCGAGAAACACTGGAATAGGGCGGAAATCTATCTCGCGCGTCGGGGCGGTCTTGCGGTCGCAATCTCGCGCTTCCTCCCTGTTCTGCACTCGCTGGTGCCGATTGTCGTCGGCACGAGTTCGATGCGCTACCGCACCTTTATCAGCTGGACGGCACCGGCGTGCCTCGTCTGGGCCGTCGCGTATGTCTCCGTCGGAGCGTTCGCGGCCCGCAGCTACCGAGACCTGGAGGGCCAACTGCACTCGGCCGGGTGGGTCTTCGTCGCGATCGTCGCGATCGCGCTTGTTGTGATCTTCTTCGTTCGCAGGGCGATCGAACGTAACGAGGCGAAGCACATGGAGCATCCTCGCGACTGAGCCGGGTCCGCCTGGGGAGCACAAGGGTCAAGACAGGCAGAAGGGGCCGAGCGCACAGCGCTCGGCCCCTTCTCGATTCTCGCGAACCGAAGGGTTTAGAACAGGCCGGAGTCGTCGAGCCACTTCTTGGCTGCGACGGCCGGGTCGGTCTTCGTGTCACCCGAGACCTCGGTGTTGAGCTCGAGAAGGTCAGCGGTAGTGAGCTTGGCCGACACCTTGTTGAGCACGGAGGTGAGCTTGGCGTTCACCTTGCTCGAGCTGACGATCGGCACGACCTCCTGCGACGCGAACAGGCTGTTCGGGTCTTTCAGGGTGACGAGCTTGTTGGCAAGAATCGACGGCGTCGTGCTGTAGATGTCGGCAACCTGCACCGTGTTGTCGAGCAGCGCCTTCAGGGTCGCCGGGCCACCGCCATCGCTGATCGCCTTGAACTTGATGTTGTTCAGTCCGTAGACGCTCTGCAAGCCCTTGATTCCATCCGGGCGAGTCTGGAACTCGGGGTTTGCCGCGAGCGTGAACGTCTTCAGGTTCTTCAGGTCGGCGATCGAGGTCAGACTGTTCGCGGATGCGAATGCCTGCGTGACATTCAGCGCGTCGGAGTCCGCCGCAGTCGACGGGGTGAGCGCTTTCAGCGACTTCGGCAGCGCCGCGTCGAGCGCGCTCTTGACGTCCGACGGCGAATTGGCGGTCGCCGTCTTGCTGAGGAAGTCAAGGATCGAGCCGGAGTACTCCGGAATCAGGTTGACTTCGCCAGACTCGAGCGCCGGGATGTAGGCCGCGCGAGCACCGATGTTGAGCTTGTAGGTGACCGTGAATCCGTTCTTGGCGAGCGCCTGGCCGTAGATGTCGGCCAGGACCACGTTCTCGGAGAAGTTCGCCGAACCAACGACGATCGAGGTCTTCGCGGTCTTGGTTCCGCTCCCCGATCCGCTGAGAGATGAGCTCGACGAGCAGCCGGACAGTACCAGCGCGGCTCCTGCAAGCAGCGCGCCCGCTGCGATCAGGCCCCTTTTTGATGCAAACATTGTTAGTTACCTTCCGTGGTCGGTGTCCCGATTGTCGCGACGGCTCTGCCTCCGCGTGCTGTGAAGCGTTTCTTTTTCTTCGTCTCGCCACGGGACACCCCGCGCGGCGAAACCAGTTTTTGGACGATGGCAAGAATGCCGTCGATCAGGAGCGCAAGCGCGGCGACCAGGATGGCGCCCGCGGCCATCTTGACGTAGTCGTGCTGGGCAAGGCCATCTGCGATGAACGTGCCAAGGCTGGTCTGCAGGTACAGCGATGCGATCGTCACGGTGGCGATAATCTGCAGCGTTGCCGAGCGCAGGCCGCCGATGATCAGCGTCGCCCCGAGCGGGATCTCGACCCGCAGGAGCACCTGCCACTCGGTCATTCCGATCGCGCGCGCTGCATCCACGGTCTGCGGGTCGACCGCCTCGAGGCCAGAGTATGCGCCAGCGAGAATCGGCGGGATCGCGAGGAGTGCGAAGACCAGGATGTCGGCGATATAGCCATCCGGAATCCCGGCGACGTGCGGGATCGCAAGAAGGAGGATCGACAGCAGGCCGAGGGTGGGTACCGCGCGCGCGATATTGCTGACGATGATCGCGGCGTTCCTGCCTTTGCCGGTGTGGCCGATGAAGAGGCCGAGGGGCAATGCGATGATCGCGGAGATCAGCAGGCTCCAGCCGCTGAGCGCAAGGTGTGCACCGAGAGCGTCGGGGATACCGACAGACAGTGCCGTGGTGGTCCAGTGTTCGGGCGCGAAGATCCACAGCAGCCCCTGGACGAGGATCACGCGGTCACCGCCCTGGCGACCTGCCGTGCGGCGCGGCGACGCGACGTCCGCCGATTCCACGGCATGAGGATCCTTGCGATCGTCGCGATGATCAGGTCGAAGACCAGCGCGAGGAGAAGCACGCACACGATGCCAGCGATCGCCTCCTCCGGGATCTGCCGGTAGAAGGCATCCGTGAAAAGGTTGCCGAGGCTCGGAATTCCGATGAAGACGCCGACCGTGGCGAGGCTCACCGTGCTGACTGAAACGATGCGGACACCGGCCAGGAGCACGGGGCCCGCGAGCGGCAGCTCGACCCGGAAGAATCGCTGGACACCGGAGTATCCGACGGCCGTCGCCGAATCCCGCACGCTGTCTGACACTGATCCGAATGCGTCGTTGGCAGAACGCACCATGATCGCGACGGCGTAGATCGTCAGCGCGATCACCACGTTCTTCGGGTCGAGGATGGGCGCGCCCAGCGCAATCGGCACCACGACGAACAGAACGAGCGATGGCAATGTGTAGAGGATGCTGAAGACGCTCAGCAGGACGGACCGTGCAGCCCGCGACTTACTCGCCCAATAACCGAGCGGTATGGAGACGACGAACCCAACGAGGATCGGGATCACACACAGGCCGATGTGGTCGAGGGTGAGATCCCAGATCTGGGGAAGGTTGCTCCATACCCAGTTCATTACGCGTCGCCCGCCTGTGAGGTCTTGTTAGAGACGCTGCGGGACTTCGGTGATGCGGTGCCGGTGGCCAGCTTGC
This sequence comes from Galbitalea sp., assembly GCA_036499165.1. Lineage (GTDB taxonomy): Bacteria > Actinomycetota > Actinomycetes > Actinomycetales > Microbacteriaceae > Galbitalea. The sequence continues at coordinate 4,726 of DASYEE010000171.1, forward strand.
CGTCTGGCGCGGAGATGACCCCGGCGGCGTACCCGCCGGCGTCGATCAGAACGAGGTCATCGCCGTTCGCCCTGACATTGCTGTCGACGGTCAGGCGTCGCTTGCCGCGATCGGCCCCGATGAAGGATGCGACGAAATCGCTGGCCGGGTTCGCCAGGATCTCCTCTGGGGTTCCTTTTTGGGCGATTTTCGCGCCCTTCTCGAGGATGATGACCTGGTCGCCGAGGAGAAAGGCTTCGTCGATGTCGTGGGTGACGAAAACGATCGTCTTGTCGAGTTCCCGTTGCAGCCGCAGCGTCTCGGTCTGCAGGTCCGTGCGAACGATGGGGTCGACGGCGCCGAACGGCTCGTCCATCAGAAGGATGTTGGGGTCGGCGGCAAGACCGCGAGCGACACCGACGCGCTGCTGCTGACCGCCAGACAGCTCGCCCGGATAGCGCTCGGCAAGCCCCTGGTCGAGCCCGACCGTATCGAGGAGTTCGCGCGCACGCTTATATGCCTCGGCTTTCGGCGTTTTCGTGAGGAACAGCACGGTCGCAATATTGTCGATCACCTTGCGGTGCGGCAGCAGCCCCGAATTCTGCATGACATAGCCGATGCCGCGGCGCAGGTGCACCGGCTCGGTCGTCGCGATGTCGGTGGAGTCGATCTCGATGGTGCCCGCTGTGGGCTCGACCATGCGATTGATCATCCGGAGCAGGGTCGTCTTGCCGCAACCGGAAGAACCGACGAAGACGGTGGTTTGGCGCGACGGGATGACCACACTGAAGTTATCGACGGCGTGGGTGCCATCTGGATACAGTTTCGAGACCGATTTGAATTCGATCACGCAGCGCCCTCGACAATGCTGGCGTCAGACATACGGTGGGGGCTCATTCCTCGCGGGGAGATCACGGATCGACACTTGCCTTGCGAATAGCTAAACACTATTCGGCACCACTGTCATTCCCGATACCTTGCGTAATACGAGGTAAAGACGTATATCTTCCGCTTAGCGAGTGCGGCAAACCCTCTAGCTGAGGCGCTCCGACAGGATCGAGAGCACGAGTCCCCGAGCTGACTCGAGGAAGGCCGGGTCGCCGTCGGCGTCGCGGGCGAACGCGCGGGCGACAAGCGCATCCATCACTTCGACAGCGTTCTCGAAAGCGAACTGCGTCTCAGCGGAGCGATCCGTCTCGAACCGGTCGGCAAGAGTGCGCACCATTACGGCCGCGATGTGGGAGTTCAGTGTCGTAGGACTCGTTGCCGGTCGCAGGTCGATGATGTCGCCACTGCGAAGCGATCCGAAGCCGGGTTCTGAGCGGAAAGCGTCGACGTAGATGTCGAATCCGCCGCTCACCGCGTCGCGCCATGAGGAGTGCGCCGGATCGGAATACGCGTCGTGGATGCCCGTCAGCACCCGATCGAGGTTGCGAGACGCGAGCGCCTGAAGCACCGCGATCCGGTCGGGGAAATACCGGTAGACCGTGCCAATTGAGGCACCGGCACGCTCGGCCACCATCGCCGTCGTGAGCCTCTCATAGCCCAGCTCGTGCACCGCCGACGCTGCGGCATCCAACAAAGCGGTGAGGCGCGCGGTGCTCCGAGCCTGCACCGGCTCGTTGCGTAACGGAGCGGTTGCACCAAGCTTGCCGTCGATCAGTTCAGTGAGCGGCACTTGCGTTCTCCTTTGGTCGGTCGCCAAATCCTATCGCGCCCCCGAACCGGGGGCGCACTAAATTCGTGAGGAATGCAAATGTCTTAGGTAATTGACAGGATTAGCTCATGTGCGGACGCTTTGTGCTCGATCGAAAGACCTCTGACCTCGTCACCCTCTTCGATGTTGACATCGAGGGCAACATGCTGCCGGAGCCCTCGTGGAACCTCGCGCCGACCCAGCGGATCGCCGTTGTGATCGATTCGCTGCCGAGAGCGACCTCTGAGGATGACTTCCCGGAACCCGTCCGTCGGCTCGAAGGCGCCCGCTTTGGGCTCGTCCCATCGTGGGCGAAAGAGATCCAGGGGGCGCCGCTGTTCAATGCCCGCAGCGAGGATGTCGCGTCCAAGCCGTCATTTCAGACCTCCGTCGAGCATCGCAGGGCGGTCATCCCCGCCACCGGCTACTACGAGTGGCGGGTCGTCGACGGGGTGAAGACCCCGCACTTCATTTCGTTGCCGGGCGAAGAGCTTCTCCTCTTCGCCGGACTGTACGAGTGGTGGCGCAATCCCGCGGCGCCCGAGGGCTCACCTGATCGCTGGCTGCTGTCGACGACCATCCTGACCCGGCCCTCCGCCGGCGAGCTCTCATCGCTCCACGAGCGGATGCCCGTGTTCCTCGATGCGGACCTGGTCGAGGAATGGCTTGACCCGGCGGGCGAAGGCTCCCAGGAACTGGTCGACGAAGTGGCAGGTTCAGCGGAGTTCGTCGCGTCGCGAGCGGTCTTCCACGAGGTGTCTCCGCTCGTCGGCTCCGTGCAGAACAACGGGCCCGAATTGATGGCATCGCTCGCCTGAGTCGCGAGCGCCGAGTGGATGGTCATGCCGCGTCGGAACCGCCCCGTGTAAGGATTGGGTAATGGCTCGAGATCCCGGCGGCGCCGAGGCCCACCACGAGCCGGAGCCGATGATGCACCGTGCGGCCCGCATCGAAGATGCCCTCCACGCGTTCCGCGAGAAGCGAGCGCGGGGGCGCGGCGTACCGCCCACGGTTGTCCCGTTTCGCGGTTACGGCGGGGACGGCTGGATCCGCGTGCTCGGCTGCGTGCTTCTCGCCCGTCCCCGAAAACGCGACGAAGGGCGAGTTCGGTCGCGGAGCATCCGCGGCTGGCGCAGCTTCACGAGCGTGCCGGTCAACGAGGTCGACGTCACCATTACCGCGGGCGGCAGCGAGTTCAGGGTCACATCCGATCGCGGCGGTGTTGTAGACATCCGGCTCGAGGTGCGGCTGCCGTTCGGGTGGAACACCATTACGCTGCGCACGGATGACTCGCTCACGGTCGAGGCCGCGATCTACGTTGTCGATCCGGCCGTGCGCTTCGGCATCCTCTCCGATATCGACGACACCGTTATGGTCACCGCCCTGCCCCGACCACTGCTCGCGGCCTGGAACACTTTCGTGCTCGATGAGCACGCTCGCAGGCCTGTGCCAGGCATGGCGGTGCTCTACGAACGACTGCTCAGGGCGCACGAGGGCGCGCCGGTCATCTATCTCTCCACCGGCGCGTGGAATGTCGCGCCCACGCTCACGCGCTTCCTCACCCGCAACCTCTACCCGGCCGGTGCGATGCTGCTCACCGACTGGGGTCCCACCCGGGACCGCTTGTTCCGCAGCGGGCGCCTCCACAAGCACGACAGCCTCGAACGTCTCGCAGGAGAGTTTCCCGACATCACGTGGCTGCTAGTCGGCGACGACGGTCAGCACGACGAAGAGCTCTACGGCGAGTTCTCACGCAAACACGAGACCAATGTCGCAGCGGTCTGCATTCGCCAGCTATCGACCGGTGAGGCGGTCTTCGCCGGAGGCCGAAGCACGGTCGACGAACGCGGTTCCGGCACTGACGTCACGTGGCTGTACGCGCCGGACGGCGCCGGCCTGTCCGACCAGCTGGCCGAAATCGGACTTCTGCCACGCTACGACGGCCCCAGCTCGGATTCGAATAGCGATCTTCAATAGATAGAAATATGACTATACAGAGCAACTTCTCTCTGTAACAATAGATTTATGCGTATTGGCGAACAGCAACTTAGCAGTGAGGAATGGGAAGCCAGCATCGGCGCGCAATTTCGGGCGCTCCGAATCGGCGCAGGTTTCGACCAACTCACCCTCGCCGAGCACGCTGCCGTGAGCGTTGGGGCGCTACGAAATCTCGAGCGCGGCGCCGGGTCGTCGCTTCGCACGGTCGTTCAGGTGTCGCGAGCCCTCGACGCGGAAGACTGGCTTGCTTCCCTCGCTCCAGCGCCGACGGTCAGCCCGATCGACGCCGTGCGATCGAGGCGCACTCCCCGCTCACGGGTCTATCGCGCGAGGCGCGACGGCCGGGGCGGAGGGCAGCAATAGTGGCGTACCAGCCTGTTGATGCCGTGGAGGTCAGCGCATGGGGCATGCGTGTCGGCGCCGTCGCGCTCGATCCGCGAACGGGCTACTACGCGTTCGAGTACTACCCTGACTGGATCGCCAGGGGCATCGAGCTCGCGCCGATCACTACTCCAGCGAAACCGGGCGTCGTCGTCTACCCCCGACTGCCGGATGCGACGTTCCATCGCCTGCCCGCTCTCCTCGCGGACTCCCTCCCCGACGACTTCGGCAATGCACTGATTGACGCATGGCTCGCCGCCCAGGGCGTCGGCCGGGCGGATGTCAGCCCACTCGATCGCCTTGCATACATGGCATCGCGCGCGATGGGCGCTCTCGAGTTTAAACCGGGCAGGGGGCCGCGGCGACGCACATCCAGTGCCGTTGAACTCTCCGACCTCGTCTCGGGTGCGCGATCCGTGCTCGGTGGCAGGTTCTCGGATGAGCACGCGACGCAGTCTGCGTTGCTGAGTCTCATCCAGGTGGGAACCTCCGCCGGTGGAGCGCGCGCGAAGGCGGTCATTGCCTGGAACCGAGCAACGGGTGAGATCCGATCCGGGCAGCTTCCTGCCGATCCCGGATTCGAGTACTGGCTGATCAAACTGGACGGGGTCGGGTCAGATCGCGAACTCGGCGCATCCGGAGCCTACGGCCGTATCGAGTACGCATACTCGCTGATGGCGCGCGCGGCCGGGATCGAGATGATGCAGTGCCACCTGCTCGAGGAGAACGGCCGTGCGCACTTCATGACGAAGCGCTTCGATCGAAGCGACGACGGGGAGAAACACCACACCCTCACGCTCTGCGACATGGCGGAGGTCGACTTCAGGCAGCGCGGAACCAACGACTACGCCCAGTTGTTCCAGGTAGTCGACGAACTCGAGCTCGGTGCGGATGCCCGTGAGCAGGTATTCCGCCGGATGGCATTCAATGTCGCCGCTCGCAACTGCGACGACCACTCCAAGAACCACTCCTTTCTGCTGGATGGCCCTCGCGCGAGTTGGCGCCTCTCCCCCGCATACGACGTCACATACGCGTACAACCCGACCGGTGAATGGACGTACCAGCACCTCATGGCCGTAAACGGACGATTCGGAGGCATCACGCGCGACGATCTGCTCGCCGTCGCCGATCGCTTCCTTGTGCCTCGGCCTACCGCCGTGCTGTCGGAGATCGCGAACGCCGTAGCGAGCTGGGGTGATTACGCGGACGAGAGCGGGCTCTCCCGTGAGATTGCCGGGGCGGTTCGTGAGACCTTTCCCGGCATCCTCTAAGGCTTGCCGCTACGTGAGAGGCAGCCGCTTCCACGACTTCGGGCCCGACGAGCCAGCTGGATACGACTCGATCGGCACCGCGTCCTTCTTCCACGCCGTGATGACAGGCGTGACGATACGCCAGCACTCCTCGGCCACATCGCCGCGCACGGACAGCGTCGGGTCGCCCCGGAGGATGCCCTCCAACACTTCCCCGTATGCCCCCATCACCGACTCGGCGAAGGTTGCGCTGAGCGCCACGGTGTCGAGAGTGAACGGATCGCCCTCGCCATTGATGTTGAGGTCGAGTCGCATCCGGTGGGGGTCGAGGGATATGTGCAGTTCCGTCGGCACGGAGGTTCCCGTGATGCCGGTTGGCAGGTGCGGAACTGCCTTGAACGTGATGACGATGTCCTTGCGACTGTCTGCCAGCGCCTTTCCGGAACGCAGCACGAAGGGAACTCCTGCCCAGCGCCAGTTGTCGACTGCGAGCACCACTTCCGCCAGGGTCTCGGTCCCTCGAGCGGGATCAACGCCCGGCTCCTTCACGTACGCGCCGAGGTGTTGACCCGCGATCGTTCCTGCGCCGTAGCGAGCGCGGCGACTCGCCGCGGCGGCCCTTCCGTCCCACACGCGCGTCGCGCGGAGCGCCTGGGCCATCGCGCCACGCAGATCGTCCGAGTCGACGGTCGATGGCGGCTCCATCGTGATGACGGCAAGCACCTGCAGCAGATGGCTCTGGATCATGTCGATCAGCGCGCCTGCCTTGTCGTAGTACCCCGCGCGCCCCTCGAGTCCAAGGGACTCGTCGTAGCTGATGTCGACGCGCTCGATGTTGGATGCATTCCAGCTCTGCTCGAACAGCCGGTTAGCGAAGCGCAGTCCGAGGATGTTCAGCACGGTCGATTTACCGAGGAAATGGTCGACCCGGTGTACCTGCTTCTCCGGCATGAAGGTCGCGAGTAGCCGATTGAGCCTGCGGGCGCTCGGAAGGTCGGTGCCGAACGGCTTCTCGAGCGCAAGCACGATACCGGCTGGAAGCTTCATCTTCGCAAGCGTCGCGCAGACCTTCTCCGTGACGGCGGGCGGGAGCGCGAAGTAGAGCGCCGGTGCGCTCGTGCAGGCGTCGAGGACCTTGGCGAGGGCGACCGGATCCGTCGCATCTGCCTCGACGTACTGGCTTGATGCGATCACCTTCGCGAGCTTTGCGACATCCGATCCGCCCGACTTGAACGATGCTGTTACTCTCTTCCGCCACTGCGCCTGGGTCATCGGGACGCCACCCACCCCGACCAGATCGATGTCGAGATCCGGCTGGGCGGTCAGGAGCTGGCCGAGTCCGGGCAGGAGGAGGCGCGCGGTAAGGTCACCGCTTGCTCCGAGAATGACGAGAGTGCGTCGATTTGTGCTCACGCTCTCAAAACTAGCTGTCAGGATTGGCAAATGGCTCTGAACATCGAGGATTACGGTCTTATCGGCGACTGTCACACCGCCGCGCTCGTCGGCCTGGACGGTTCTATCGACTGGCTGTGCCTGCCGAGGTTCGATTCCGCCTCCACCTTCGGAGCACTGCTTGGCGACGAGGATCACGGGCGTTGGCTGGTCGCACCGGTCGACGACGTCGTCTCGGTGACCCGGGAGTATCTCGAAGACACGCTCATCCTCGTGACCCACTGGGTGACCAAAACCGGGCGAGTCGATGTCACGGACTTCATGCCCGTTGGCGACAGGAGGGCGGACATCGTGCGACGCGTCACCGTGCTCGATGGCACCGTCGCGATGCGCCAGGAGCTGCGCATCCGCTTCGACTACGCGGCAGCGCTGCCCTGGATGCGGCAGGCTCCTGAAGCGGGGGGCAATGCAATCATCGGCGTGGCCGGCCCCGATGCCATAGTCGTGCGGGGGCCGAAGCTCACCGCCGAACGCGAGCTGAATGCCCACACCTCCGCCTTCTCGGTCTCGGCTGGCGAGAGCGTCGACATCGTTCTCACCTGGTTCCCATCGCATCGCGACGCGCCATCGGAGATCGATGTCGACGAGCGGATGGCGCAGACCGCGACGTGGTGGCGCGGCTGGGCCGAGGCGTGCGAGGCCCCGGAACGCTACGAGAAGCAGGTCCACCGTTCCCTGCTCGTGCTCCGCGCGCTCACCCACGAGGACACGGGCGGAATAGTCGCCGCGGCGACCACGAGCCTCCCGGAGGAGTTCGGGGGGAGCCGAAACTGGGACTACCGCTACGTGTGGTTGCGGGACGCGTCCCTGACGCTCTTTGTGCTGATCAGCCATGGTTTCAAGAACGAGGCCGCTGCCTGGCGCGCGTGGCTTCTCCGCGCCCTCGCTGGCGACCCGAACGACGTGCAGATCATGTACGGACTGGCCGGTGAGCGACGCCTTACAGAATGGGAGTTGCCCTCGCTCCCCGGTTACGAGGACGCGGGGCCCGTGCGAGTGGGCAACGGCGCGTATGTGCAGTACCAGGGCGACATGTTCGGTGAGGTCATGATCGCGCTGCAGCGCGCTCGGGAGGCCGGCATCGAGGAGACCGATCTCTCCTGGTCGCTCCAGCGCGCACTCATGCAGTTCGTCGAGAAGAACTGGAAGCGCGCAGACAACGGAATCTGGGAGATTCGCGGACCAAAGCGACACTTCACGCACTCCAGGGTCATGCTCTGGGCGGCTTTCGACTGCGCGATCAAGGCCGTTCACGACTTCGGGATGCAAGGGCCCGTCGAGCGCTGGGAGATGCTGCGCACGCAGCTTCACGATGAAATCGAGGCCCGCGGCTGGGATCCCGTGCTCGGGAGCTATACACAGTTCTACGGCAGCGGCACGGTCGACTCCTCCCTCCTGCAGCTCGCGCAGGTGGGGTACGTCGAGTACACGGACCCCAGGATGCTCGGAACGGTCGCGGCCATCGAGGCGAACCTGATGCCAGACGGATTCGCGATGCGCTATCTCACCGAGACGGGTGTCGATGGGCTGCCCGGAAGCGAGCATCCGTTCCTCGCCTGCTCGTTCTGGCTGGTCGAACAGTACGCCCGCTCGGGGCGGATGGATGACGCGACCGCACTGATGGACACGCTCATCGGCTTCAGCAATGACCTCGGCCTGCTGTCTGAGGAGTACGACGTCGTCGGCAAGCGACAGGCTGGAAACACGCCGCAAGCACTGTCTCACCTCACGCTGGTCCGCGCTGCGGATGCGATCCAGGCCGGACTCGACGCTGGCTGAGGCTGCGGTTGCCACCCGCGGGCGGCCTGGAACGACGTCTCTCGCTACCAGTCGCTGACGAGTTCGTAGGCGTGATCGATAAGGCGGCGGCTGACACCGTCTGCGTCGGAAGCCAGCGGCCGAAGGGCGTGGCCGAGCAGGTGCGTAGCGGCGATCGCACTTACCCTGCTCGCAAACCCGGCGTTGCGGTTGCGGAGCCAGCGTGCGCGCCAGGCCACGGCCAGGCGCAGGCACGCGGCCGTGTATTCAGGCTGGCTGTCTGCAACAGTCTCGCCGAGAGCGACGATGTGCGCGTAGAAGGCCGCCGCGTCATCTGCCGGGTCCCCCGCACCGGCGGTGTCGATGTCGAGCATCCCGGTGATCATGCTCGGGTCGTGCTCGTCGACGAAGAGCTGGCCGAGGTGAAGATCGCCGTGGATAGTGACGGCCGTGTACCCGTAGCTGCGACCGTCAGCATTGCAGCGAGCGATCATCGCGCCGATCCTGCGCACGCGTTCCGTCTCGTCTGGCAGCCGGCTCGAGACGCGCTCGACGTACCAGTCGATGCGCTCGACCAACGAGCTTCGGGCGGTATTGAAAGCAGGCACGGCAGCAAGAAGGGCCGACAGGAACTCGAGCTGGTCGAGGAAGGCCTCCGGCTGCGCCAGGCGTCCCACGGCAGATTGCGCGTCGACGCCAGGAAGCTCTGACATCGCAACGAGCCCGTCTGCCGACCAGCCGAGGAGTCTCGGCACCGGAAGGCTGCTCGAGCGGAACTGCTGGTGACGCTCCGCGATCGATGCGGCCTTCGCCGGCTCGACGACTTTGAGGTAAACGTGGGATGCGCCGCCGTCGACCCGCACGACCGCCCGTCGGCCCGGCCGGTACGAGATAACGCTGATGGCCTGCGGTTCCATCGGGTGCCCGAGCCTCGCGAGGACCGCCCCGAGGGATCTCGAATCGACGACCTCGCGGAGTGCCGGCAGGTCGGGATCGCTCGGGTACAGCCAGACCGCGAACGTGCCACGCTGGCCGAGGTCGACGTTCAGGACCCCGTCGCGAGGTTTGCCGTGAGCGCGCTCGATGAAGACCCTCTGGTGCTCGACTACGCCGACCGCGCTCTCGAGCCTGAGGTCATACCCGTACAGGTAGCCGTCGTCGGTGGGTTCAACCGCGGTAATCGTCTGCCCGAGGACTGCGCTACCGAGGTGCTCCGCCACCCGCGCAAGCACCCTGCCATGCAATGCCTCAAGCGCTAGCGGAGGCAGGGATGTGTCGGGGGCGATCGGTCGGCTCCTTACGAGTCTCATAGCGCGCGGCCACGGGCTTGAAAGCAATTCTCGCCCGGTGGGCGATCGCTGGGAAGGGCTGGTGAGGTTTCTATCAGAGTGATAGGCCGCGCCCCCGGCACTGGGGCTTCAAGACTATTGACGCCGAATTCCGGACGCTGCTACTTTGAGGTCTGCTGGCACGTTGTCCTCCTTTGTGAGGACAGACCCCCCGCACGGACCTGTACCCGACAGGTCCGGTTCCTACCCGAAAGGAACAGCCTGCAATGAGTGTTGCGCTGACCGTCGCGACGGCGACGACCGGTACCAGCCCTCGCCCCCTGGCACACGATTTTGCGTGGGCGACGCCTTACCCGGCGCCGACCTTCGCGAGTGCCTCATCGGTCGGTGGCGCGCTTGCCCCGTCGCCGGCCTCCGCCGCGAGCCACACGGGTATGAACCCGTTTGGCTCGCGGCGGACCGC
>DASYEE010000172.1:0-28259 GCA_036499165.1 Galbitalea sp.
CCGTCCTTGAGCGCGAGGGTCGCCTGACCACACGCTACAGGTGACAAGGCAGGCCGGGAATGTGCCCAAGCTCACATATGTGAGGGCGGATGGTGTCAACCTCACGCGTGGCGTGAGACTTCACACGCGTCGAAGGCTTCTATCTGGAGCGAGTGACGGGAATCGAACCCGCGCTATCAGCTTGGGAAGCTGAAGTTCTGCCATTGAACTACACTCGCGTGCCGCCGAAGCGGTCATGCCATGTTACCCGTTCAGGTCGCGGCCCCGGCATCCACCCGGTGGAAGCGGTTCGAGCGTTCGTGCAGGCGTTCGGCTTGAGGGAGCGTGCTGGCGATGAAGATCTGGTCGGCGAGCCCGCGGGCTACCTCCCGGGCGAATCCTCGATAGTCGCGGGAGGCGAGCGCCGATTCGTCGATGAGCGCGTCGACGATTCCGCTCGCGACCAGGCGATCGGCGGCGACACCCTGCAGTTCGGCGAGTTCGGCGGCGAACTGCGTGCTGCCGTCGTGCACGATTGCGCTTGCGCCCTCGGGTGGTAGCGGCGAGAGCCACGCGTTCTCGGTCGCAAGGATGCGGTCGGCCGGCAGCAGGGCGAGCGCGCCGCCGCCGCCACCCTCGCCGAGCAGCAGCGCGACAGTGGGGGTGGGCAGGCGCAGCAGGTCGACCAGGCAGCGTGCGATCTCGCCCGCAAGGCCGCCCTCCTCAGACTCGCGGGACAGGCGCGCTCCTGGGGTGTCGATGATGGTGACGAGCGGAAGGTCGAGCTCGGCGGCTAGACGGATGCCGCGGCGCACCTGGCGCAGGCCATCCGGTCCGATCGGTCCGTAGCGTCGCTGGGTCACGCGATCCTGGCCGATGACGACGCACGCGACGCCGCAGAGATTGGCCAGGGCGAGGATCAGGCCGGGCTGTTGCTCGCCCTCCGATGTGCCGAACAGGGGCACCGCATCCTCAGCGGCGAACCGCAGGATGTCGCGGGCACCGGGCCTGCGCGGGTCGCGCGTCACGGTGATCGATTCCCACACGTCGCGCGCAACCTGCGGCACGAACGGTGTCACCTCGACCGGCTCCGCGGCGGGCAGGGCGAGGATCGTCAGGACTCGCGCCGCGAGGTCGGCCAGCTCATCCGGCCGAACGACCGCATCGATGAGACCGTGCGCGGCGAGGTTCTCCGCGGTCTGCACGCCGTCCGGAAACGGGGTGCCGCTCAGTGCCTCGAACACCTTAGGCCCGAGGAACCCGAGGAGAGCGCCCGGCTCGGCAACGGTGATGTGCCCGAGGAGGCCCCACGAAGCGAAGACACCGCCCATGGTCGGATGCCGCAGGTAGACGAGATACGGCAAGCCCGCCGCGCGGTGGTCGATGATCGCGGCAGTGATCCTGATCATCTGCACGAACGCGACCGTGCCCTCCTGCATCCTCGTGCCACCCGATGCCGGGGCGGCAAGGAGTGGCAGGCCCTCCGCTGTCGCGCGGCGCACGGCGGCCTCGATGCGATTGGCGCACGCGACTCCAACCGAGCCGCCGAGGAATCGGAACTCGCTGACGATGACCGCGACCGCCATCCCCCGCACCAGACCTCGGCCCGTGATGACGGCCTCGTCGCCGCCCGACCTCCGCCGCGCCTCGGCCAGTTCGTCCAGGTACGCCTCCGACGCGCCGCGAGGTTCGGGGATCGGTTCGTCCCACGACGCGAAGCTGTCGGCGTCGAGCACCACATCGATCAGCTCAATCGCGCCGAGGTGCTTCACGCGCGACTCCATCAGGCCGTCTCGGCGCCGGGGGTCGCAAGCCAGCCGCGCAGGTCGGCCCCGTGCTGGTCGAGGAGGGGCGGGGCCGTGTGGTCTCGCCTCCACTCCACACCGGTCTCGTCGAAGAATCGCAGGGGCGGCCCTGGGAGTTCGATGACGCCGAGCACCGGATGCGCGACGTCGATCACGAGACCCTGGCTGCGAGTCTGCTCCCACTCGTACACCTGCTGCAGGTCACGGACCATGCCACTCGGCACCCCGAGCTCATCGAGGCGCAGGAGCAGCTCATCGCTCCGCCAGGTCGAAAATGCCTCCTCGACCGCCGCGCGCACCACCTCGCCGTTTCGCACCCGCTCGCTGTTGGTCGCGAATCCTGGCGCATCCACGGGCAGCCCGAATTCCGGCGCGAAGCGCTGCCAGAGCTTGTCAGACCCGACGGCGATCTGCACGACACCGTCGCGCGTATGGAACAGCCCGTACGGGCAGATCGAAGGATGCTGCGGACCCTGCGCCTGGGCAACCTCGTGCGCCACCGTCCACCGAGTCCCCTGGAACGCGTGCACTCCGACGAGAGCACCCAGCAGCGACGTGCGGATGGTGCGCCCGCGTCCGGTGCGCTCGCGTTCGAGCAGTGCCGCGACGACACCGTACGCCCCGTACATTCCCGCAACCAGGTCGCCGATCGGCACGCCGACCTTGGTGGGCTGCGACGGGTCGGGCCCCGTCACCGACATGATCCCGGCCTCGCCTTGCGCGATCTGGTCGTAGCCGGCCCGGCCGCCCTCGGGTCCGTCGTGCCCGAAGCCCGAGATCGACAGGATCACCATGGTGGGGTTCAGCTCGAACAGCCGGGTCGCCGAGAGCCCGAGCCGGTCGAGCACGCCCGGCCGGAAGTTCTCGAGCAGGACGTCTGCGCGCGCGATCAGCTCTTCGAGGATTCCGTGATCGGCCTTCGACTTCAGGTCGAGGACTATGGACTCCTTGTTGCGGTTGGTCGAGAGGAAATACGTCGAGATGTCGGCATCCGGCCCGACGAACGGCGGCCCCCAGCCTCGGGTATCGTCGCCGCCATCCGGGGTCTCGACCTTGATCACGCGCGCTCCAAGGTCGCCCAGCATCATGGCTGCGTGCGGCCCGGCGAGCGCGCGCGTCAGATCGACGACCAGTGTTCCCTCGAGCGGACCGCGCTCCTCGTCAGGGCTCACGAGCGGGTGACCTACTTGATCGCCATGGGGTTGAGCGGCGAACCGACGGCGTTGGTGAAGGGCAGTGGCGGCCCACAGAAGAGGAACTCGTAGGTCCCGTCCTCCGCACAGTCGTCGGCGATCGGCTCGAGATCCCAGATCTCGCCAACCCAGAGTCCCATGTGCACGATGAACACGATGTGCAGCGGCTGGAACACGTCGGCGGTTTCGTTCGGCAGCACCTCCATGCCCCAGGTGTCTGTTGCGACTGCGGCGACCTCGTGGGCAGCGATCCAGTCGATGCTGCCAAGGCCAAGGCCCGCCGAGCTTCCGCCGGCGTAGTCTCCCCAGGCGCCGCGCGCCCTCGCTGCGGCGATCGCCCCGGTGCGGACGCAGACGAAGTCGCCCTTGCGAACCTCGACGCCCTGTTTGCGCGCCGCCTCATCCAGGTCGTCGCCGGTGATGGCTGTGCCGGGTTCGAGCCAGTCGAGTCCCTTGCTGCGAGGAATGTCGAGCAGCACCCCGCGCCCGACCATGGCGTCGGACGCATTAGTCACGCTGTTGCGCAACGCTCCCTTGCTCGAAACCTGGTCGGCTCCGTAACCGTTGTAGATCTTGTTCTCGAAGACGACGTGAGCAAGCGAATCCCACTGGGTTCCGCTCTGGAGCGGCAGGATGACGAGGTCGTCCGTGCCGCGGAAGTACCGGTCGTTGCCCCCGTAGAAGTCGCGAATGGATGTCCCGGCTATGACATCCGCGCCGTCACGGGTCATGAGGTGGATCGGGTTGAAGCGGTTGAAGTTGCCCTTCTGCGGTCCGTTCTCATCGAACGGGAGGGCCATGGAGATCTGCTTACCCTTGCGCACAAGCGCGGCTGCCGCGAGAACCTCCGCGGGCGTAACGTGGTTGAGCGTGCCGCGCTCGTCGTCTGCTCCCCAGCGATTCCAGTTGCTGTGACGCGAGATGAAGTCCCTCACCGTGTCGATGTTCGGATCTGCCATTTCGGGTTCCTTTCGCCACTGAACGGTTGCTCAATTCCATTATGTCGCAACGCTGTCTCATTGTAGAGTCATTTTATGGTGAACGTTCCCCTGCAGGCGGCTCGCGGCGAAGAGGCGCATTTCTACGATGAACTGGCGGCAGGTCGCATCGCCTACCAGGTCTGCGACGGGTGCGCCGAGGCCGTCTGGTACCCGCGCGCGGTCTGCCCGAACTGCGGAACCGCTCGTCTCGTCTGGCGGCAGTCGGCGGGGCGCGGCACGGTCTACTCGTACACCGTGCTCGAGCGCGCCGGGCATCCCGCTCGACGCGACGACGTTCCGTATGCGGTCGCCCTCATCGATCTCGACGAGGGGATCCGCGTGCTCGGCAACCTCGCACTGGCAGGCCACGCGGAGTCGGCCGCGAGCACGCATCCGATCGGTCGTGCCGTGACGGCAAGCATCGTGCAGGCCGGCGATGGCGACGACCGCGGCGTCGCCACCATGCTGTTCACGATCACCGGCGAGGCGGCCTGATGTCGCTGCGTGGCTCCGTGGCCGTCGTCGGAATCAGCGAGATCACCAATGCAGACGCAGTGGGTTTTTCTCCCGCCGGCCTCATGGCCGAGACGGCCAGGCGGGCCCTTGCCGAGGCTGGCATTCAGAAGTCGCAGGTCGACGGGCTGTTCACGACGACGCCGTACTTTTACGCACCATCGCTGTCGTTCGCGGAATACTTCGGTATCGCTCCCCGCTACAGCGACTCGAGTGTGCTCGGCGGATGCTCGTTCGAGGCGTATGTGGGGCACGCGGCGGCGGCGATCGAGGCCGGCCTCTGCGACTACGCGCTGGTGACGTACGGCAGCACGCAGCGCTCAGATCACGGGGCACTTGTGAGTGGCGCGGAGTGGAGCGCGTACGAGGCTCCGTACGGCATGATCCATCCGATCAGCCCGATCGCGATGATGGCCAACCGCCACATGCACGAGTTCGGGACGACTCCCGAACAGCTCGCGAACGTCGCGGTCGCGGCGCGGCAATGGGCGATGCACAACCCCGCCGCTCCCCGCCACGAGGCCCTGACGATTGACGAGGTACTCGGCTCGACGATGATCAGCACGCCGTTGCACAAGCTCGACTGTTGCCTGGTCACAGACGGTGGCGGGTCGATCGTCCTGACATCGGCGGAGCGTGCCCGCGACCTCGTACCAGACCCCGTCTACGTGCTCGGGTTCGGCGAGGCATCCGACCATCGCAACATCACCGGGATGCGCGACCTCACCGCGACCCGCGCGGCTGACAGCGCCGCGCGGGCGTACGCGATGGCCGGGGTCACGCCCGCAGAAATCAGCACGGCGCACATCTACGACGCGTTCACGATCAGCCTCATGATCCTGCTGGAGGATCTCGGCTTCTGCGGCAAGGGCGAGGCCGGCGACTTCGTGGCGTCTGGGGCGATCGCTCCGGGCGGCAGCCTGCCGCTCAATACCAATGGGGGCGGCCTGTCGTATACGCACCCGGGCATGCTCGGGCTGTTCCTCTTAACTGAGGCCGTGCGCCAGCTGCGCGGCGCCGCGGGCGGACGGCAGGTCGCCGGAGCAACGCTCTCTCTTGCGCACGGCATGGGGTTCACTCTCGGCGGCCACGCATCCGTGGTTCTTGGCACCGCTGCCACGCTGTAGGCGGGGATGCGGCGGTGTCGATGTCGATTCACTTTCGGGCCTTCGGACCGATTAGGTTAGGTTCACGGGAGATCCCGTGGGGCGAAGTGCCCCGATGCGAGCGAAAGTCGGTGCAACGGTGAACGCTGACCGCGACGATGACGTGGATGCACCGGTTGCCGACGCCACGGCGCGCAGGGTCCGGCACAACACCGCCAGCAAGGTGATCATGCTGCTGGAGTCGCTGGCCGCCCGCGAAGACGGCATCGGAGTGCGCGAACTCGCCCGAGAGATTTCGATCGACAAGAGCGCGGTGTCTCGCCTGTTCGAGCAGCTGATCGACCTGGGCATCGCCGTACAGGATGACGCATCCGGTCGTTTCCGCGTCGGGCCGACCCTGTTTGCGCTCGCGGCAACGATCCACGGCCGCGACACCCTGTGGCAGGCGGCGGAGCCGATCGTTCGTGAGCTCGCCACCCGCTTCAACGAGACCTGCTACCTCGCGGTGAGGGATGGCGATGAGATCATCTTCCGCGAAAAGGTCGACTGCACGCACAAGCTCCGCTACGTGATCGACCCCGGGGAGCGCGCTCCGTTGCACGCCGGCGCGGGCGGTCGTGCGATCCTGCTCTCCCTCGACGACGACGAAATCCGCGAGGTTGCGACGCGCACCGGGCTGCCGGCGATCACCTCCAGGACGATCACGGACATTGACGCTCTCCTCGCCCGTACCGCGACCGACCGCGCGCAGGGCTTCGCCCTCAGCCGCGGCGAGCGGGTGCTCGCGGGTGGCGCGATCGCGGCGCCCTACTACGACGCGATCGGGCGTTGCATCGGCTCCCTGGTCTTCACGAGCCCGGAGCAGCGCTACGACCCGGCGCAGGCTCCCGAGATCGCCGAGGCGGTCATGAAGGCAAGCCACGATCTCTCCCTTCGTCTCGGCATGCGCGAACTCGGAGTCGCCTGACACGAGCGATGGGGCCGGGATGCGAGGGTCATCCGCATCCCGGCCCCATCGCCGGTCGTTCAGCCTGCCGCTAGAGCTTCAGCTCCTGCTCCTGCGCCCGCTTCGGGGTGAAGAGCGTCACCACGAAGGTGAAGAGCAGGACGGCGGCGAGATAGATCTCGACCAGCCAGGGGGAACCACCGGTAGCGCCAACGAGCGCCACCGCGATGAGCGGCGAGAGTCCGCCGAAGATCGCGGCAGAAACCTCACGGCCGACGGCGAATCCGCTGTAGCGCAGCTTGGTCGAGAACACCTCGGCGAACATCGAGCCCTGGGTGCCAGCCATGAACTGGATGGCGATGCCGCCGAGGGCGACGACCGCAATGCCCGCCAGCACGACATTCTTCGAGTCGATGAAGAGGAAGTAGGGCACGACGAGGATCGCCGAGAGCAGCGCGGCGCCGGCGAACACCTTCTTTCTGCCTATCTTGTCCGAGAGCAGCCCGGCCAGCGGCGTGACGATCACCGCCGCGACACCGGCGAAGAAGATCAGCAGTGTGCTGGTGGATGGCGCGAAGCCGACCGTCGGGCCATCGAGGTAGGAGATGATCCAGGTGAGGAAGATGTACGTGCCCATCTGGAGCCCAGCAGCGAGACCGAACACGAGGATCAGGCTGCGCCACTCCGTGCGAACCAGCGTGCCGAGTGGCAGGCGCTGCACCTTGTTCTCCTTTTCGACCAGCTTGAAGAGCGGAGACTCCTCGACCCGCGTCCTGATGTAGAGGCCGATGCCGATCAGCACGGCGCTGAAGATGAACGGGATGCGCCAGCCCCACGACAGCAGCTGGTCCATGGGGAGCAGCTGCAGCAGGAAGAACGTGAGCGTGCCGAGCATGAGGCCGCTCGCGCTACCGATCGAGCCGGTCGAGCCGTACAGCCCGCGACGGTTCTTCGGTGAGTACTCGACCATCATGATTGACGCGCCCGCGAACTCGGCGCCGGCGCCGAAGCCCTGGACCAGGCGGAAGAGGATCAGCAGGGCAGGAGCCCACGCGCCGACCAGCGAGTACGTCGGCAGCAGCCCGATCAGGAACGTCGACCCGCCCATCAGGATGAAGGTGGTGACGAGGATCGGCTTCCTGCCGAGTTTGTCGCCGAGGTTGCCGAGCACGATCGCCCCGATCGGGCGCACCAGTTGGCCGACCGCGAAGGTCGCGAACGACTGCAACAGGCCGACGAATGGCGTCGAAGCCGTGAAGAACAGCTGGCCGAAGATGAGCGCGGCCGCGCTGGCATAGATGAAGTAGTCGTACCACTCGACGACACCGCCGACGATGGCACCGACCATCACTCTTCGCAGCGCCGATCGTGAAATCTCGACCGATGGAGCTTCTTCTACCGTTGACATGGGGCCTTCTCCTTTGATTGATCCCAATTGATTTCGTGGTGCGCTTAGGGTGCGCGGGGTAGTTCGGGGTGTGACTCCTACGGAGACGCCAGGGCGTCGATGTCCTCTTCTCTGGCAGGGCCAGCGCCACCGGACGCTGACCACCCGCCGTCGATCCTGAGGTCTGTTCCCGTGATCCACGCGGCCTCATCCGAGGCGAGGAACACGGCGCCATTGGCGATGTCGTCCGGCGTGCCGAGCGTGCGGGGCAGCAGTGCCGCGCGCGCCACGATGTCGTGCCGCGCGGAACCGGGCTGCCCATAGCTGCGCATGGCAACTGCCGTGTTGATGATCCCGGGGGAGATCGTGTTGACGCGAATGTTGTCGGGCCCGAGCTCATTTGCAAGGATGACGCTGAGCTTCAGGATGCCAGCCTTGGCCGTCGAGTATGCGACCAGGTTCGAGAGGTTTCCCGGGTATCCCGTGCCGACCGGTCCGCCGGACACCGAGGCGAGGAACACGATCGAGCCGCCGCCGCGCGCTCGAAGCTGGGGAATGAAGGATGTCGTGATCGCCCACGGCATCGTCAGGTTGCGGTCGATGGTGAAACGCCAGTCAGCGAGGCTCGTGGATTCGCCCGAGCCGCCGCGAGCGGCCTTTGCGTTGTTGACCAGGATGTCGACGCCGCCGAACTTCTCCTGCGCGAACGCCGCGACGAGTCCAGCTGCACCGTCGGCGAAGAGATCGAAGGGGTGCAACGACTCGATGGTGCCGCCCGCCGCGCGAACCTCAGCGACCGTGCGCTCGGCCAGCTCCGGGTTGATGTCGGTACCGACGACCGCGGCGCCTTCCGCCGCGAAGCGCAACGCGATGGCACGGGCGATGTCACCACCGCTGCCGGTGACCACAGCCACCTTGCCTTCGAGTCGACGCGTCATCGGGTTTCTCTCTTGTGACAGATTTGGGTGCATTTTCGATACACCGTCTCGTTATGACAGAACTATATACACGGATTTCCCATTGCCGATACGGCAATTCCAAAATTGGTTGCGCAACTCGTCGTCACGCCTTCTCGTAGTCGATGACCACACCGAGGGTGTTCGCCGGGTCCCGGTCGATGAGGTCGTAGGCCTCCGCGGCGCGATCGAGCGCGAAGGTCGAGCCGATCATGGCCGACACATCGAGCCGCTCGAGGATGCGCAGCGATGCCTCGGTGCGCCGCACCCAGTCCCAGCGCGCCTGGTCGGTCACCTGCGAGCTCGTGATCCGCAGGCGGCGGAAATGGAACTCCGGGACAAGCCGCAGCGAGATCTCCTGTTTCCCGTACATCGAGATGGCCACGATCTCGCCACGGTCGGCCGCGACATCGATCGCCGCCTGCAGTGCCGGGCCGGCGCCGCTGGCCTCGTACGTGACATCCGATCCGCGGCCGCCGGAGAGCTCGGCGATCGTCGCGGCGGCATCTGCGGGGTCGACGGCGGCGTCCGCGCCATACTCCAGCGCGAGCCTGCGCCTGCTCTCGAACCGGTCGACGACGATGACGACGTCGGCGTTCTGCCGGGCGATCCTCGCGCACATCATGCCGACGATTCCCTGGCCGAACACGACGGCGACCTCGCCGACCTTCACTGGCACATCCAGTACTCCGGTCAGGGCGACGCGGGTGAGGTTCAGCAGGGTCGCGGCCGCGTCATCCACTCCGGCGGGGATGCGCGTCACGTAGGTCGGCAACGCCTTGATCGTGAAGAAGTCCTGGTGAGGATGCCGCGTGAACACCCGGTCGCCGATCGAGTAGCCGCTCTCGGAGCCGGCCTGGGCGACGCGACCGACCGTCTGGTACCCGTACTTTGTCGGGAAGGGGAACTGGCCCTCCGAGTTGGGCGGCATCCTGTCGCCCGGCGTCGTGTCTCCCCGATACACGAGCATCTCGGTCCCCGCGCTGATGAGTGATCTCGTCGCCTGCACCACGATCTCGTCCGGCGCCGGCGCGAGGAGAGGAGCCTCGCGCAGTTCGATCTGCCGGGGTCCGGTGAACCAGACTGCCTTGCTCGTTGCGGGGATCATGCTTTGTCTTCCTCCTGGTTTTCGCTGAGAGCGGCGAACACGACGACACGGGTGTGGTCGAGGTGATCATGAACGAGGGCACCCGCGAGCTCGGCGTCGCCGGCGCGACAGGCATCGGCGATAGCGCGGTGCTCCGCAACGCGCTCCTCCGGTGTGCCGCGCAGCCCGGTGGAAAGGCGCTGGTATCTCTGACTGTTCTCCCAGAGCATCGCCATGATCTCCTGCAGCCAACGGGATCCGCAGTGCCGGTAGATCGAGAAGTGGAACTCCCGATGGTCGTCGTCGTAGGAGTTGACGTCGTTGGTCAGCGTCGTGCGCTCGAGGTCGGCGAACGCGGCATCCATGTCGGCCAGCGCCGTCTCGTCCATGCGCGGAACAGCGAGCCTGGCAGCGTGCGGATCGAGCAGGAGCCGGAGGTCGTACGTCTCGGCGAAGTCTGCACGATCCGCTCCGCGGACGCGGAACCCCCGGCGCGCGACCGAGTCGACGAGACCGCGTGAGGCGAGACTGCGGAGCGCCTCTCGAACGGGAATGGGACTCATGCCGAGCTTGTCTGCAGCATCCTCCGGCGAGATGCGCGCGCCAGGCTGCAGCTCCCCCGAGAAGATCATCTCGCGGAGAACCTGCTCCGCATGGGCGGCGAGGGTGATCACCTTGGATGGCTGACTGGTCGGCATCTTTGCTCCTTGACAGATAAAATATATTTTATAGAGTTTGACACATGTCAAGCTCATTCAATGAAGATAGGGCAACGATGAAGGCTGCCCGCATCTACGGCGAGGCCGACGTCCGCGTCGAAGAAATCCCCTCCCCACCCGAACCAGGACCATTCGAGGCTGTGGTCGCTCCCCTGTGGAGTGGCCTCTGCGGAACCGACGTCAAGGAATACATCGGCCACGGCGGCAGCTTCTCCGCCACCCCGCATCCGCTCACGGGGGCCGCGCTGCCGCTCATCCTCGGGCACGAGTTCTCCGCCGAGGTCGTGGCCATCGGCTCGCGCATCGACAACGTGAAGGTGGGCGACCAGGTCGCGGTCATGCCGCTGATCCACTGCGGGCACTGTGCCGCCTGCAAGCTCGGCCGCTATACGCAGTGCGAGGTGAAGGCGTGGACTGGCCTCAGCGATGCCTGGGGCGGCATGGGCGAATACGCCCTCGTGCAGTCGTACCAGCTGAGCCCGCTCGACGGGATCTCGCCCGAGGCGGGCGCCGTCGTCGAACCCGCAGCGGTTGCGCTGAACGCATCGGTGCGAGCGAATGTGGGCCCGGGGTCCACCGTCCTGATCCTCGGGGCCGGAGCCATCGGCATCCTCACACTTCTTGCGGTCAAGGCACTCGGCGCCGCCACGGTGTTCCTGTTCGAGACGAACCCCAGGCGCGCGGCGCACGCGGCGGAGCTCGGAGCCGAGGTCATCCCGGCCGAGCACGCGGATGACATCGCAGGCTACGTGCGCGAGCGCACCGGCGGCCTCGGCGTCGATGTCGCGATGGACTGCGCCGGGTTCCCGCCCGCGCTGGATGCCGCAGTTGCCTCGGTGCGCCCCGGCGGCACGATCGGTGTTCCCGCCGTTCACCCGGGGCCAACCATGGTCGACGTGCGCCGCATGACCCGCAACGACCTCAGCATGGTTGCGTCGGTCGGCTACACCCAGGACATCTGGGAGCGCACAGTGCTGATGGTGCGCGCTGGCGTCCTGCCGGTCGAGAAGGCTGTCACGTCGAAGATCGATCTCGACGACATCGTCTCGCGCGGCTTCGATGTCCTCTCGAAACCCAGCACGGAACTCAAGATTCTCGTCAAGATCAAGGCATAGGAGCCGTCGATGACAAGCAATGCAGACGACCGGTTCGCCCTCAGCGCCGGCACGACGTACCACGCACCGTTCATCGAAGACCTCGCAGCGTATCCCGCGGCGGGGGTCGGCGGAATCGGCCTGTGGGAGTACAAGCTCGAGGGCGATCGCGACGTGGAGCGGGCGGCGCAGCTGGTCGACGCCGGCCTCGCGACGACCTTCTGCTTCCCGCTGAACCCCGGGATCTTCACGGGAAACGGTCACTTCGCGCATCCGAAGAACTCGGATGCCCGCCTCACCATCCTGCTCGAATCGATCAAGCGCTTCGCGACCTACAGCCCTGCCGCCGTCTGCATCCTCGCGGGCGCCCCGCAGAACGGGGATGAGGCGGGCTCGCGGGCGCGGGTCGTCGAGGCGTTCAAGCTCGCGAGCAAGGTGGCGGCAGATAGTGGGGTGCAGCTCGCCCTCGAGGTGATCAGCCCCGGGGCGGCCGGCAGCATGGTCCAGACGATCCCCCAGGCGGTCGACCTCATCTCCGATGTCGGCGCGGACAACATCGGCGTGCTTCTCGACATCTGGCATATCGCGGACGAGCCCCTCGAGAACATCACCAAGTACATCGATAACATCACCGGGATCCAGGTGTGCGACCGCTCTGCCACGTCGCTCGGCCGTTTCGATCGCGCTCTCCCCGGCGACGGCATCCTTCCGGTTGCCGACATCATCCGCACCGCGGAGGAGGCGGGATACCGGGGCTGGTACGAGCTCGAGATCTTCTCCGACGACGGCACCTTCGGTGAGCCGGTGCCGAACTCGATGTGGTCACAGCCCGCTGTGGATGTCGCCCGGGCAGGCAAGGCCGCATTCGGTCGCGTCTATGCTGACGCCGTCGCCCGCTGACCGGCATCGAAAGGGGAGACTGTCATGCGACTAGTCGGATTCCGTGACGGGCGCACCACGATGGTCGCCCGCCGCATCGACGAGACTTCGCTCATACCGATCGCGAGCGTCGCCGATTTTTGGGCCAATCCGGAGTCTGCACTTCGCAATCCGACGCGATACGCGCGGGTTGCGCTGGACGAGGTCGAATTGGTGCCGCCCGTCTTGCCGTCGGCGAGGGTGATCTGCATCGGGCTGAACTACGCGGAACACGCGGTGGAGGGCAGCTGGGAGCCGCCGGAATACCCGACCGTGTTCGCGCGGTGGACCGCCTCGCTCGCGGTCGACGGAACGCCGGTGGCAGTTCCGCCCGGTGAGGATGGCCTCGACTGGGAGGGCGAACTTGTCGTGGCGATCGGGCGAACCGTGACGCGCGAAACCGCGGGGGATGTCGCATCCGCGGTCTTTGCGTACGCGGCCTTCAACGACCTCACCGCCCGCCGCGCCCAGAAGCTCACGAGCCAGTGGACCCTCGGCAAGAACGCCGACAACAGCGGGCCGATCGGCGACTTCGTGACCGCCGACGAGGTCGGGTCGATCGAGCGCGGCCTCATCATCGAGACGCGGGTCAACGGCGAGACGGTGCAGTCGGACACGACGGCGTCGATGATCTTTCCGATCGGCAAGCTGCTGCAGTTCCTGACCCAGACGATGACCCTGAACCCCGGCGACCTCATCGCCACGGGCACTCCCTCGGGGGTGGGCTATGTGCGTAATCCGCCGAGACTCCTGCACGCCGGCGACATCGTGGACATCGAGATCGAGCGCGTCGGCCTGCTCTCGACGCCCGTCGTCGACAGCTGATCGAACGGCCGCGCGGGCGGCCGACTCAGTCAGCCGCCCGTTTCAGTACGAACAGGCCGTGGTTCTTGTCGGTGCAGTAGATGTAGCCGCGGGCATCCACGATCACGTCCTCGAACTGCGAGAGCAGGGCATCCGCCGGCTTCGGACCGCGACGCACGCTCGGGTCCTCTGGTACGAAGAATCCGACCTCGACCGCGCGGAGCGGCTCAGAGATGTCGTAGATGCGCAGGCCACCGTTGAAGTGTGTGAGGTAGACGTGCTGGCGGTCGTCGAGCAGGGCCGGCTGGCCCTGGTACTGGTGCTGGTTGTGCGGCCCGTGCCGCGTGCCCTTCTGTGCGTACGTGCGGTACGGCAAGCCGACGCTCGGGTACGGCGTCGGCAACCAGCTGATGATCCGGGGGGCCGCGGGGTCGCTCACGCTGATCGCGATGGTGTAGCCGAGGTTCTCGGTGTCGCCCTCGAGCAACGCCTCGCTGTTGGCAATCACGACGTCGCCGTACGGGATCGCGCTGTGGCAGCCGAGCGCGCTGCCAAAGTCACCGAAAGACAGGCGGGAGACGAGCTGCGGATTCGCCGGGTCGGCCACGTTCAGGACGACCATCCCGACCTTGCCATAAGAGAGGTACGCGATATCGCCGACCACATAGGCCGGGCCGTGCAGGTAGTGCGTGAACTCTGGGATCTCACCGCCGCCGACCCATTGCCCCGGCCACCACCAGCGACCGGCTTCGACGGGATGCGTCGGGTCTGCAAGATCGAGGATCACGAGGATATTGCCCTTGAACCCCTCCGGCTCCGCCGCCAGGTAGGCATAGCGCCCGCCCGCGTAGTAGTTGCGGTGGGTGCCGCGGCCGCCCGTGTCGTAGTGAGCGAGCAGCTGGGGGTTCTCCGGGTCTGTCGCGACATCCCAGACAAGGACTCCGACCTCTTCCGTCTTCTCCGGGTCGAATCCCCACCCCGGTGTCGCGCGTTCGAGCGCGTTGATCATCAGGCCATCGGCCACCTGCACCTGCAGCGTCCACGTGTTGGGTGGGCCGTCGATCGTGCGCACGAGGCGCGGCGCCGCCGGATCCGTGACATCCACGACGCTCCACGACGCGTGCCAGAAGTGGCTGAGATAGAGGTAGTAGCGCTCGCCCACCTGCTGCATCGCGAGCTTGAAGGCGGGATTGCCATCGAGGTCGTGATAGCCGACGTAATCGACGCCGCTGGATTCGAGGATGCCGGGGGCGCCAGCAGGCACTGTCGGGGTCATGGACGGTTGCTCCTCATTATCTTGGTCTTCATTTTGCGCCTGGATCATGGCCGCACGACGCGCGCCGAGTGGTCTTCTGCATCCAGTGCGCGCAGTTTTTCCTTCTGCACCTTCGCCGTCGCGGTCTTCGGCAGCTCGTCGATGAACCGCAGGTATCTCGGCACCTTGAAGGGTGCCAGGTTCTCTGACGCCCAGGCGAAGACGTCGCTCGGCGTGACGGGGGCTGCGATGTCGCGCTGCACGACATAGACGAGCAGTTCCTCGTCAGAGAGTTCGGCCGGGACGCCGATCACGGCCGCCTCCGCGATCGCCGGGTGCCGCGCGACAGCCCGCTCGACTTCGAGCGACGAGACGTTCTCGCCGCGGCGGCGCACGATGTCTTTCATGCGGTCGACGAAGAAGAAGAATCCGTCTGCATCTTCATAGGCGCTGTCGCCGGTGTAGAGCCAGTCGTCGCGGAGCGCTTCTGCCGTGCGGATCGGGTCACCGAAGTAGCCCAGCATCATTGCGGCGTTCTTCAACACCAACTGCCCGACGGTGCCGCGCTCGACTTCATTGCCCGCATCGTCGACGATCTTGGCCTGGGTTCGCGGGACGGCCGGGTCTGGATGATGCCGCGGGCGTCCCATGGTTCCCGGCCGGCGCGGCTCGTCGAGGGGCTCGAGCAGGCCGAACGTCGTCTCGCTCATGCCGAAGCCAGACAGCACGCGCAGCCCGAAGCGGCTCTCGACCTCGTCGACGATCTCGGTGGCCAGCGCGGGCACGCCGTAAGCGATTCGCACCTCGTTATCGAGGTCATCCGGTTCCGGAGGCTTCTTCGACAGGATCATTGCCATCGCCCCGATGAAGTTGAACACGGTCACCCGCGAGCGACGCACCTCGGGCCAGAATCGCGTCGCGCTGAACCGGCGAGATAACACCAGGGCCCCGCGGGCGGCGATTGCCGCCATCGTCGAGTACGCCTGCGAGTTGATGTGGAAGAGCGGCAGGCAGGCGTAGATGCGGTCGCCGGGGTTCATCTGCATCCATCGGGTGTACGCCTGCCCGGTCAGCACGAAGTTGCGATGGGTCTGCATGACCCCCTTCGGATTGCCCGTCGTGCCGGAGGTGTAGATCAGGCTGATCACGTCGTCGCCGGACAGGGCGGTGGTCGGCGCGGGAACGGATGCTGCCGACATCAGGTCGCTGAAGCGGTGGCCGGGATGCTCGCCCGCGCTCAGAAGTGTGAGAAAGGGCACCTCAGCCTGCACCTGGGTCATCACCTCGAGATAGTCGTCGTCGACCAGGGCGAAGCTCGCGCCGCAGTCGGCCGCGACATACGTCGCCTCCGCGGCGCGAAAGCCCGTGTTGAGCGCGACGAGGATGCCGCCAACCCTCGCGAGGCCCAGCCACGCCCAGACGAAGAGCGGCGAATTCTCCATCATGAAGATCACCCGGTCGCCCTTGCGAACGCCGAGCCGGTGCCAGGTGGCCGCGGCGGTCTCGATCAGGTGGTCGGACTCCGCGTAGGAGTAGCTGGAGTCGTCTGCGGCGAAGATCAGGAACGGATCGTCGGGAGCTTCAGCGGCGGCGGTGTGAAAGAACTCGGTGAGGTTGAGGGTTGCTAGATCGATCACGTACCTAGAATAAGACGTTGTCTCTAAATAACAAGACCTAGCAACACGGAATCAGGGGTGTAGTCATGGCGGATCCGACGATTGCCGTCATCGCGGGCGACGGAATCGGGCAGGAGGTCGTGCCGGCGGCCATCCAATGCCTCGATCGCGTCGCGGAGCTGCACGGCTTTCGGCTCGCCTACCGCCATCTCGACTGGGGCTCAGAGCACTATTTCCGCACGGGCGCCATGATGCCGCCGGACGGCATCGAGACGCTCTCGCGATTCGACGCCATCTTCCTCGGCGCAGTCGGGCATCCCGACCTTCCCGACACGGAGACGCTGTGGGGGCTGCTCATCCCTATTCGGCGCCAGTTCGCACAGTACGTCAACCTCCGCCCCGTGCGGACGCTCGCGGGAATCGCGGGGCCGCTCGCCAGCACGACACCGATCGATTTCGTCATCGTGCGCGAGAACAACGAGGGTGAGTATTCGGAGATCGGTGGCCGGCTGTATCGCGGCACGCTCGAAGAGAGCGCGCACCAGACCGCCGTCTTCACGCTGCGCGGGGTGCAGCGTATTGCCGCGTTTGCCGCTCGGCTCGCATCCACCCGCGGCGGGGTCCTCGTCTCGGCGACCAAGAGCAACGGCATCATCCACTCCATGCCCTTCTGGGACGAGGTCGTTGCGCGCGTCGCAACCTCGATCGGCGTCGAGGTCGACAGCGTCCTGATCGACGCGCTGGCGGCACGGATGGTGCTCCGGCCTGCGAGCCTGGATGTCGTCGTGGCGTCGAACCTGTTCGGCGACATCCTCTCGGATCTCGGCAGCGCAATTACCGGGTCGATCGGGGTCGCACCGAGCGCCAACCTCAATCCTGAGCGGCAGTTCCCCTCGCTGTTCGAGCCGGTACACGGCTCCGCCCCAGACATCGCCGGGCTTGGGATCGCGAATCCCGTCGGCCAGATCTGGTCCGGCGCGCTCATGCTCGAACACCTCGGGTTCACCGATGCGGCAAGCCACCTCACCCGGGCGTTCGAGTCGGTCCTCGCGCGGGGAATCGCGACCAGGGATCTCGGTGGATCAGCATCGACCGCGACCTTCACCCGGGCCGTCGTCGACACCCTCGGGGCATGATCCGTCGACACAGTCGACACACGCCCCCAAGTCGGTAGGCTCGTGCCCATGCTTCTGAGTGACCGCGACATCAGGGAACAGCTCGAAACCGGCCGCGTCGGGCTCGAACCCCTCGACCTGGGGATGATCCAACCGTCGAGCATCGACGTGCGACTCGACAAGTACTTCAGGCTGTTCGACAACCACAAGTACCCGTTCATCGACCCCGCGATCGACCAGCCGGACCTCACGCGGCTGGTGGAGATCGAGGATGGCGAGCCATTTATCCTGCACCCGGGCGAGTTCGTGCTCGGGTCGACCTACGAGCTGGTCACGCTGCCCGACGACATCGCAGCGCGGCTCGAGGGCAAGAGTTCACTCGGGCGTCTCGGGTTGCTGACGCATTCGACTGCGGGCTTCGTCGACCCCGGCTTCTCCGGGCACGTGACGCTCGAGCTGAGCAACGTCGCGACCCTGCCGATCAAGCTCTGGCCCGGCATGAAGATCGGGCAGCTGTGCTTCATCCGCCTGTCGTCGCCGGCCGAGAAGCCGTACGGGTCGGCGGAGTACTCGTCGCGCTACCAGGGGCAGCGCGGACCGACCGCTTCGCGGTCGCACCTGAACTTCCACCTGACGCAGATCCCGCCGCTGAGCGACGACCCGCTGAGCTAGGGGTTTCGACAGACAGGCTCACTCGACCATCGGTTATGGCATTTCAGGAGGGGGTAACTCGGGGTTGGTCTCGATAACGCCGGGCTCCGCCGCGGCTACTCGACCAGCGAGTAGGGGCGGCGCGGGCTCCGCCGCGGCTACTCGACCAGCGGGCAGCGGGCAGGGGCGGCGCGGGCTCCGACAGGCTCAAGCGGCAGGAGCGTCCAGCTGCTCCAGCTGCCAGACGAGCCAGGGGCTGAACGCGTACGGGGCCGCGCTCGCGGCCGCGGTGAGGGACGCGGGATCGACCCACTCCCACTCCGAGACCTCGGCTGGGTTGCCGGCCACGGCATCCGTCGTCATCGCGCGGTAGACCGGGCAGATCTCGTTTTCGACGATTCCGGATGCGTCGACCGCGCGATAGCGAAAGTCGGGAAGCACGAGCTTCAGTTCGCGAACGCTGATGCCGAGCTCGGCGGATGCGCGGCGCGCGATCGCGTCCTCGACGCTCTCACCGGGGGCGGGGTGCCCGCAGAACGAGTTGGTCCAGACGCCCGGCCAGGTGAGTTTCGTGAGCGCTCGGCGGGTGACGAGCACCCGCCCTGCCCCGTCAAACACGTGGCAGGAGAACGCGAGATGCAGCGGCGTATCGCTCGTGTGAACGGTCGCCTTATCGGCTTCGCCCACCGCGATTCCGTCGTTGTCAAGGAGGACTACCCGCTCGGTCTGTTCAGTCATGCTCGCGATAGTCTGCCTAAATGGAGGATTCCGACCTGCTCGCGGTTGCAGAGGCGAGGCAAGCGCAGGTCGACGGAGTCCTCGACCGCTTCTTCAGCCTAGCCAAGAACAGGGCATCGGCCTTCGGCCCGGAGTACGTGCAGCTGTGGCAAGATCTCGAGACCAGTGCAACCGGCGGGAAGCGATTTCGCCCAAGAATGGTCTTCTGCGCATACCAGGCGCTCGGCGGTGACGACATGGAGGCGGCGGCATACATTGGCGCAGCCTTCGAGCTGCTGCACACCGCGCTCATCGTGCACGACGACGTGATCGATCACGACTTCATCCGCCGCGGGATCCCCAATATCTCGGGCAGCTACCGCGATCGCGCGATCGCAAACGGCGCAACGGAACGCGCCGCCGAGCACAAAGGGATCTCGGCCGCCGTGATCGCCGGTGACCTCGCACTCTTCAACGCCTACCGCCTCATCGATCGAAGTGGCGTGGGCGACATGGTGCGAAGCCGCCTGGTCGAGGTCATGGATGACGCCCTGTTCGCGAGTGCGGCAGGCGAGCTGATCGACGTCGACTTCTCCCACCTCGCCGACATGCCCCGGGTGGACGACATCCTCACCATGGAGCGCCTGAAGACGGCTGTGTACTCGTTCGAGTGCCCACTGCAGGCCGGCGCGATCCTCGCTGGAGCGCCGGATGACGTGGTGCAGACTCTCGCAGACTTCGGGCGGGAGATCGGGGTCGCGTACCAAATCGTCGATGACCTCCTCGGAGTGTTCGGCCAGGAGGCCGAAACGGGCAAGACCACCATCGGCGACCTGCGCGAGGGCAAACGCACCGTGCTGATCTCCTACGTCACGGGCACAAGCGAGTGGAGCGAGATCGAGCCGCTCGTCGGCAAGGAGGACCTCACAGAAGCCGAGGCGGTGCGGGTGCGTGAGGTGCTCGTCTCGAGCGGCGCGAGAGCTTTTGCAGAGGGACTTGCGCGCTACTACGGCAACCGGGCGGCATCCCGCCTGTCGGAGCCGCACATCCCTCCCGCCCTGCGCCGTGAGCTCCACCCGGTTGCCGACGCGGTGCTTGGTCGGGTCAAGTGAGCCGCGCGAGCCTGTACGACAGGGTGGCGGAGGAGACGGCAAGCATCGTCATCCGGCGGTACTCGACATCCTTCGGGCTGGCGTCTCGATTGCTCGAGCCGACCGTGCGCCAGCACGTCGAGAACATCTACGCTCTGGTGCGCATCGCCGATGAGATCGTGGACGGCGAAGCGGCGGGGGCAGGTCTCGACACTATCGATGCCGCCCGCCAGCTGAACGAGCTCGAGGTCGAGACCGGCTTCGCGATCGATAAGGGGTACAGCTCGAACCTGGTCGTTCACGCGTTCGCGCTGACGGCCCGCGAGACGGGCTTCGGCCAGGCGCTCACTGCGCCGTTCTTTGAATCGATGCGCACCGACCTCAGCCAGACCGAGCACGACCAGGCCAGCTTCGATCGCTACGTCTACGGGTCAGCCGAGGTAGTCGGTCTCATGTGCCTCTGCGCGTTCCTGCGTGGCGGCACGTACACCGACGCCGAGCTCCAGCGCTTCGAGGGGGCGGCCCGGGCACTCGGCGCGGCGTTCCAGAAGGTCAACTTCCTGCGCGACCTGTCCGCCGACTTCCAGGGCCTCGGGCGTAGCTACTTTCCCGGCATCTCGGTCGCGGGTTTCAGCGACGTCGACAAGAATCGGCTGCTCGACGACATCGACAACGACCTCAGGATGTCGGGTGCCGTCATCCAGGATCTCCCGGCCGGCAGCCGTCGCGCCGTCGCCCTCGCGCACGACCTCTTCGCAGAACTCTCGCGTCGCCTGCGCGCCACCCCGGCGAGCCGGCTGGTGTCATCGCGGGTGCGCGTCCCGAATGCCGTGAAGCTGCGGATCGCTGCAGGGGCGTCGCTCGGGCGGAGGCCGCGACGGTGAGTGCTGCAGCGCGCCCGCCGAAGAGTGCGGTCGTGGTGATCGGCGGCGGCATCAGCGGTCTCGCATCGGCTGCGCTGCTCGCGCGCCAGGGGCATGAAGTCACCCTGCTCGAGTCCCATTCGACGCTCGGCGGGAGGGCGGGCAGCTGGGAGCAGGACGGCTTCCGCTGGGACACCGGGCCGTCCTGGTATCTCATGCCTGAGGTGTTCGATCACTTCTACAAACTGCTCGGGACGAGCTCTGCCGAGCAGCTCCAGCTGGTAACCCTCGATCCCGGTTACCGCGTGTTTTTTGAGGGAATAGCTGACCCGATCGATGTAGCTGCGACTCGTCAGGAGAACATCGAGCTATTCGAGAGGGTTCGCCGGGGCTCCGGCAAACGTCTCGCGAAATACCTCGACTCGGCGGCCGAGACGTACGCGCTCGCAAAAAAGTACTTCCTCTACACGAGCTTCCAGAGCCTCCTGCCACTGTTCAACCGCGAGGTGCTCGGCAAGCTCGGTCCGCTCGTGGCCTCGCTCATCCGGCCGCTTTCGTCTCTCACGCGCCACGCCGTCAGAGACGAGAGGCTGCGCAAGATTCTCGGGTATCCGGCGGTGTTTCTCGGCGCATCCCCTTATATAACGCCCAGCATGTACCAGCTCATGAGTCATCTCGATCTCGAGGAGGGCGTGCTCTACCCGATGGGCGGCTTCGCGCGGGTGATCGAGACCATCGCTGACCTCGCGCGGGCGGAAGGGGTGACGATCGTGACGGATGCCACGGCCACCCGCATCGTCGTCGAGAAAGGACGGGCGACCGGAGTCGAATACCTCGGCGCCGATGGGGCGAAGCACACTGACCCTGCCGACATCGTGGTCTCAACCGTCGACCTGCACTTCAGCGAGACCCAGTTGCTCAGCCCCGCGCAGCAGACCTACCCACAGTCGTGGTGGGACAGGCGGATGCCCGGGCCGAGCGCCCTCCTCGTAAACCTCGGCGTGCGCGGCGAGCTGCCGGAGCTCGAGCACCACACTCTGCTGTTCGCGAATGACTGGAAGTCGGGCTTTGACGCGATCTTCGGTGCAGGGCCGCACGTCCCGAACACTCCGTCGCTCTACGTCTGCAAGCCGAGCGGGATTGATCCGGATGTCGCACCGGACAACCACGAGAACCTGTTCGTGCTCGTGCCGATCCCCGCCGACCCGAAGCTCGGCAAGGGCGGGATCGGGGGCACGGGAGACAAGGCGATCGAGACGCTCGCGGATTCTGTGATCCAGCAGATCGCGGACTGGGCGAACATCCCCAACCTGGCCTCGCGCGTCACCGTGCGCCGAACGGTCGGCCCCGCGGACTTCGTGAGCGACCTGAACGCCTGGCGAGGAACGGCGCTCGGTCCGGCGCACACACTGCGGCAGAGCGCGTTCTTTCGCGCGGGCAACCGCAGCCGACGAGTCAAGGGTCTCTACTTTGCGGGCGGGTCGACGATCCCTGGCATCGGGCTGCCCATGTGTCTCATCAGCGCGGAGATCGTGCTGAAGCGCATCAACGGCGACACGTCGACCGGGCCGCTGCCGGAGCCGCTCGGCGATCGTCCGGCGGTCTAGCCGTGGGCATCCTGTACCTGGCAGGGCTAGTCGTCGCGCTCACCGGAATGGTCGCGCTCGACTGGCGGCTGCGGCTCTTCTTCTGGCGCGACTGGCGGCGAGCGGCGATCGTGCTGGTCGTGGGGCTCGCGTTCTTCCTTCTGTGGGACACGCAGGGCATCCGGCTCGGGATCTTCTTCCGCGGCGAGACGTCGTTCATGACCGGGGTGCAGGTTGCGCCTGAGCTGCCCATCGAGGAGCCGTTCTTCCTGCTGCTGCTCTGCTACCTCGCGATGAACCTCTACGGGGTGCTCACCAGGGCACGCGTGTCGAGACCAGGGCGCCCATGACCTACTGGGCCCTGAACGCATTCTTCCTGGCCGCCGTCGCCCTGGTCGCGATTATTGCGCTGGTCACTCGCCGCGGGCCACGCTGGCTGGCTGTCCTCGTGGGCGCTGGCATCCTTCTCATCTTCACCGCGATCTTCGACAACGTGATGATCGGCATCGGGCTGGTCGGGTACGACCGGCAGTTGATCAGCGGGGTATTCATCGGCAGCGCACCCATCGAGGACTTCGCATACGCGGTCGCGGCCGCGGTGCTGCTGCCGAGCCTCTGGGCATTGTTGCCCGGGCGGGCGTCTCGTGATTAGGGCGTTGTTCGTGTCGTCCCGGCCGCTCAGCTGGGTCAACACGGCGTTCCCGTTTGCGGCCGCCTACCTGCTCACGACCCGCGAGGTCGATCTCACGTTCGTGCTCGGCACCATCTACTTCCTGATTCCGTACAACCTGGCGATGTACGGCATCAACGACGTGTTCGATTACGAGTCAGACCTCCGTAACCCGCGCAAGGGCGGGGTCGAGGGCGCGCTGCTCGATCGACGGATGCATCGCCCGACGCTCATCGCCGCGCTCGTGACCAACGTTCCGTTCCTTATCTACCTTGTGACCGTCGGCTCGCCGCTGTCGTGGCTGGTGCTCGCGATCAGCGTCTTCGCCGTGATCGCATACTCGGCCCCGGTGCTGCGATTCAAGGAGCGCCCCTTCGTCGATTCGCTCACGTCCTCGACACATTTCGTCTCGCCGGCCCTCTACGGGCTGGTGCTGGCCGGCGCCCACTTCACGCCCCAGCTGTGGTTCGTGCTCGCCGCGTTCTTCCTCTGGGGCATCGGATCGCACGCGTTCGGCGCCGTGCAGGATGTGATCGCCGACCGGGAGGCAGGCATCGCATCGGTCGCGACCGTGATCGGAGCGCGGGCAACGGTACGGGTCTCGGTCGCCGCGTACCTTGCCGCGGGCATCCTGTTGCTGTTCACCAGCTGGCCGGGCCCCCTCGCCGCGATCCTTGCACTGCCGTATGCGATCAGTTGCGGCGTCTACTGGAACGTCACGGATGCCGCCGCCGAGACCGCGAACCGTGGCTGGAAGCGTTTCCTCTGGCTGAATTTCGTCACCGGCTTCCTGGTGACGCTGCTGCTGATCTGGTGGGCGATTCGTGTTAGTTCGTGAGGTTCGCGAGAGCGGAGTGAATCCGATGCCGCGGGGCGAGTGGCCGGCGACCCTCGCCCCAGTGCTTCAGGTGCTGGACGAAGGACTCGCGTTGACGGAGGCGACGATCCTCGTTGGTGAGAATGGGTCGGGGAAGTCGACGCTGGTCGAAGCCATCGCTCTCGCAT
Source organism: Galbitalea sp. (assembly GCA_036499165.1). GTDB lineage: Bacteria > Actinomycetota > Actinomycetes > Actinomycetales > Microbacteriaceae > Galbitalea. Next base: position 24,057 of record DASYEE010000172.1, read on the forward strand.
TCGGGCTTTCACCGGAGGGCGGTTCCACGTGGTCACGACACTCGACCCGTCCGACCGAATCGTCGTTGCACGAACATCTGCTGTTGTCGCGCCCGGCGGGAGCCGTCCGACAGGGCTACTTCCTTCGCGCGGAGACCATGCACGGCTTCTTCACCTACCTCGAAGAGCACCAGGGCGGCGGCCAGCCGGATCCGCGCTTCCACGAGCTCTCTCACGGAGAATCCTTTCTGGAGCTGGTCTCCAGCCGATTCAGGATGCGCGGCCTGTACATCCTCGATGAACCGGAGTCCGCGCTCTCGTTCAACGGATGCCTCGCGCTGCTGTCCGTACTCAAGGAGCTGCTGGCGGCGGGAGGGTCCCAGGTGATTCTCTCGACGCACTCGCCGATCCTTGCGGCGCTGGCCGGCGCGCAGATCTACGAAGTCGGGGAGTGGGGGCTACGACCGCGATTCTGGGACGAACTCGAACTCACGCGCAACTGGAGCTCGTTTCTCGAAGCGCCGGAACGCTATCTTCGGCACCTCTGAACGGCTACTCGCTCCAGCCGAGGTTGCGGGCCATCCGTTCGAGCGTCGAAATCGTCGTCATGTAGTCGGTCTCGGAGAGGTCGGTCGTCATGACCGTGCGCTGGTCTGAGACGACGGTGGTCAGGCGTCCGAGGGCACCCCGGCCGCGTTCCGTGAGCTCGTAGCCGGCGGGCGTCGCGTCGACCCATGCGCTCTCGATGAGTTCGCTGAGGTGTTCGAGCGACGAGTCTTCAGAGTCGGCCGCCAGGAACGGCGCGACCGCGGCATCCAGCTCTTCGACGGTCGATTCTCCTCGCGCGAGCACGTTGAGGAGCTGCCACTGGCGCCGGGTGACGCCGTGCTCTTCCAGGGTCGTGGCGAACTGCTCGTCGATCAGGCCGTCGACGAGTTTCAACCAGAATCCGATCGGACGTTGATCAGCCATGATTTGAGGCTAGTACTCGAACCCCAGCTCTTGGGGGTATTCGCCAAGCGCGCTCAATTGGGCGGCGGCGTCGCGCAGGTGCGAAAGCGTGAACCCGAGGATCCCCGGGCCGAAGCTCACGCGCGAAACTCCGAGTTCCGCGAGTTGGCGAAGCGGCACGGATGTCGCGCCCGAGATGACGGAGACGCGCCCGTCGATCGCCGCGACCGCCCGCTCGAGAGCCGCAGCATCCCGCAGCCCGAGCACGAACGCGCAGTCGGCCCCGGCGGCGAGGTAGGCGTTGGCCCTCGCGATCGCGTCATCCCAGTCGCCGCCGCGCACGAGGGTATCGACGCGGGCATTGATCACGATAGGCACGCCGGTCGCGTTGCCTGCTGCCCGCGCGGCCGTGACTCGCTCGACCGAGGCAGCGAGCGGGCGCATGGCATCCGACGCGAGGCTGTCCTCGATGTTCAGACCGACCGCGCCGGTCGAGATGAGTCGCTCGACGTTGGCCTGCACGCGATCGGCGTCGTGCGCGTACGCCCGCTCGAAGTCGATCGTGACGGGCAGCTCGGTAGCCCCGACAATCAGGCGGGCCGCATCCAGCGCCTGGTCGAGTTCGAGGCCCTCGCCGTCCGGCACGCCGCGCGCATACGACACGGAGTGGCTCGCGCTCGCGATTGCCTTCACGCCGGGAGTCGTCGCGACGATGCGGGCGGTCACCGCATCCCAGACGTTGGTCAGGATGAGCGGGTCACCCGGAACGTGGAGGGACAGGAGAAGCTCTGCCTTGTCGCGCTGTGTCGTCATCACCCCAGCGTGGCATCGCGGTCCTGCCGCCGCCAGCGACTTTCGGCCATCGGGGCCTGTCACTCCAGCGACGAGCGTCCCCCACGAGGACGGCTCGCGACACGCCGAGTTGTTCGCGGGAAATAGGCGGCGAGTCGCAATCCATCCTCGGTTGCGTGATCCGCTCGCGTCCTCGAGACCTACCCACGTCGTACCGCTGGTCTCGATGACGCCGGCTTCGCGCGGCTACTCGACCGACGATAATTGCGACGGTCGACGAATTACTTCCGCAGCGAAGACCGCACCGGGATCAGCAGGATCAGCCCGACAAAGAGCACGAGCACGATGCCCAGGATCCCCCAGTACTGCTCGCCAAACGCCGCGATGAAGACACCGAACAGCAGCGGCGCGAGGAAGCTGACCGCTCGGCCAGTGAAGTTGTACAAGCCAAAGACTTCACCTTCGTGCCCCGCCGGTGCCAGCCGCGCGAGGAACGTGCGGCTCGCCGACTGTGCCGGCCCGACGAACAGGCACAGGATGAGGCCGCCGATCCAGAATGCCGTCTGCCCGCCGTCATGCGCGAAGAAAGTCGCAGTGCCTGCGATGACCAGCCCGATCAGCGACACCACGATCACCGGCTTCGCGCCGAAGCGGTCGTCGAAGCGCCCGGAGACCAGCGTGCTGACTCCGGCAACAACGTTGGCGGCGATCGCGAAGATGATCACCTGGCCCGTGCTGAAGCCGAAGGTTCCGCTCGCGAGGATCCCGCCGAACGTGAAAACACCTACGAGCCCGTCGCGGAACAGCGCGCTCGCGATAAGGAAGAGGATGACGTTGCGGCTGACTTTCCACAGGTCACGCACATCCCTGAACAAGTTGAGAAACGACTGTCCGAAGGTCACCCGCGCGCGGTCGGTCAGCCGTTGCTCGGGCACCGCGACGAGGATCGGGATCGAGAACACGACTGTCCAGACTGCGCAGATGAGCGCGATGATCCTGATGTTCAAGCCATCGGCCTCAGGAACGTGCAGGAACCCGCCCGCCCCCGGCGTCGATCCCTCGAGCACGATGCCGAAGTAGACGATGAGCAGAAGCACGATTCCGCCGAGGTAGCCACTGGCCCAACCGAGCGCGCTGACCTTGCCGATGGTCTTCGGTGTCGAGACATCCAGGAGCATGGCGTTGTAGTTGACCGTCGCGATCTCGTAGAAGACGGTGCCGATCGCGACGAGCGTGACCCCGAGCGTGAAATAGCTTGGTTGCCCCTGAACGAAGAACATGGATGCCGTGGTCACGACCACGAGTCCCGTGCTGGCCCCGAGCCAGATCTTGCGATGCCCGGTGGCGTCGGACGCGAAGCCGATGATGGGGCTCAGGATCGCGACCACCGCGCCGGCAATCGCGAGCGCGAACGCGAGCCCCGACGAAAGGGGTGCTTCGGCCAGAGCCAGCGCGTGGTGGGCCGGACCATGGATGTTCGTCTCGGCCAGGTACGCGGCACGAATAGCTGGCGGCACGAACAGGCTGCCCGTGATGTAGACCGTGAAGACGAAGGTCGTGATGACGGCGTTGAATGCCGCGGTGCCCCAGTCCCACGTCGCCCAGGCCAGAACCTGGCGCCGAGGAATGACCTTCCCTTCCTGCAGGTCGATGCTGATCGGGTTGCCGCCGATCCTCGGCAGGATCGAGCGGCGGCGGGCTGGAGCGACGCCGCTGTCGGGAGTGTCCGTCATGGCCACACACTAGTGGTCGAAGGCAACAAAACGGGGAACGGGACGGGGAATAGGGGCGCCCAACCAACCGTTTTTTTAGTTGAGTCGCTAACGCTCAAGTTTTGCAGAATCGGCTTGACAAGCTGCCGCATCGCGAGCAAACTTGATATTGCGAGGCTCAAGTTCTCGCACAGACCTTCATTACCAAAAAAGCAAGCAACATAAGAGGAGTACAGGGCATATGGCTCGAGCAGTAGGCATCGACCTCGGAACCACCAACTCGGTGGTCGCCGTTCTCGAGGGTGGAGAGCCCACCGTCATCGCAAACGCGGAAGGCTTCCGCACGACCCCATCGGTCGTGGCCTTCACCAAGGATGGCGAGGTGCTCGTCGGCGAGACCGCCAAGCGCCAGGCCGTCACCAACGTCGACCGAACCATCTCGTCGGTCAAGCGCCACATGGGTACCGACTGGACAGTCGACATCGACGGCAAGAAGTACACGCCGCAGGAGATCTCGGCACGCATCCTCGCGAAGCTGAAGCGCGACGCCGAGCAGTACCTCGGCGAGCCCGTCACCGACGCGGTCGTCACGGTTCCGGCGTACTTCAACGACGCGGAGCGCCAGGCGACGAAGGATGCCGGTGAGATCGCCGGCCTCAACGTGCTGCGCATCATCAACGAGCCGACGGCTGCGGCCCTCGCATATGGCCTCGACAAGGGTAAGGAAGACGAGCTCATCCTGGTCTTCGACCTCGGCGGCGGAACGTTC
>DASYEE010000173.1:0-6638 GCA_036499165.1 Galbitalea sp.
ACGCCATCCACGGCTTCATCTCGATGATGAACAACCTCCTCGCCAATGAGAAGCCAACCCACCTTGCGGTTGCGTTCGACATCTCCCGGTATTCGTTTCGCACGCGCGAATACCCGGAGTACAAGGGCACGCGCGGTGAGACTCCCGCCGAGTTCGTTGGGCAGATTCCGCTCCTCGAAGAGGCACTGAAGGCTATGGGTATCCGCACTGTTTCCAAGGAGGACTACGAGGCAGACGACATCCTGGCGACGCTCGCGCACGAGGGATCGAAACAGGGTTTTAAGGTTCTGGTCGTCTCTGGCGATCGCGACGCGATCCAGATGATCAACGACGATGTCACGCTGCTCTACCCGAACGCCCGAGGGGTGTCAGAGCTGAAGCGATACGACCGAGACACGGTGTTCGAGCGCTACGGCATCGAACCACACCAGTACCCGGATATCGCGGCGCTCGTCGGTGAAACGAGCGATAACCTGATCGGCATCGATAAGGTCGGCGAGAAGACCGCAGTCAAGTGGATCACCGAGTACGGCAGCCTGGCCGGCGTCCTCGAGCACGCCAACGAGATCAAGGGCGTCGTCGGCGAGAAGCTGCGCGAACAGAGCGATCGCGCCATCCGTAACCGCAAGCTGAATCACCTGCTCACGGATGTCGAGCTTCCCTTCGGGCCCGTTGACCTCGAGCGAGCGCCGATCAACACGGCAGCGGTACGTGAAGTGTTCGACAAGCTCCAGTTCAAAACCCTGCTCGAACGAGTCCTGAAAATCGCAGCGTCAGAGGGCGGAGATCCGGGCGAACTGCCCTCGGATGCCCTGGCTTCCGGTACCGAGGTTCCGCCCGTCCGCACGATGGTCGACGAAGAGCTTGCCAACTGGATTGAGACAACATCGGCTCACGGCACGGCACCGTTGGCGGTCCGGGTCGAATTCACGGGAGGCGAAGTCACCGGGCTTGGGCTCGCCAGCGCTACCGATTCAGCGTTCGTGCCCTGGGCCGCCGGTCGACCAGACTACGCGGCGCTCGAGACGTGGCTGGCAAGCGATGCACCGAAATACCTCCACGACTCGAAGCGTGAGCTCAAGTGGCTCGGGCGCTCCGGCCTCACCCTCGCCGGAATCGCCTTCGACACCACACTTGCTGCGTGGCTGCTGAAGCCGGGCGGCAAGAACGAAGACCTGGCGGGCCAGGTCTATTCACATCTCGGCGAAACCCTGCCGCAGGCCGACCCCAACCAGCTCGTGCCTGACGTCGAAGCGCCGAGCCCCGCGACGGAGGCCTGGTACGTCTTCCGCCTGGCGGACTACCTGGTAGAGCGGCTCGACGCGGGCTCGAGGCGGGTACTCGACGAGATCGAACTTCCGCTCGTGCCCGTACTCGCGCTCATGGAGACGACGGGCGTCACAGTGAGCGCCTCCGTTCTGGGGCGACTGAACTCTTCGCTGACTGAATCGGCGGAGGGCCTCGCATCGCGGGCATACTCCGAGATCGGACACGAGGTCAATCTGGGCTCGCCCAAGCAGCTGCAGCAGGTGCTGTTCGACGAGCTGGGCATGCCGAAGACGCGAGCGAACAAGACGGGTTTCTCGACCGATGCAGCGTCGCTTGCCGACCTGCAAGACCAGGCGCCGCATCCATTTCTCGATCTCCTCCTGCAACACCGCGACGCGACCAAGCTGAAGCAGATCATCGAGACCCTGGAGCGCGGGCTTGCCGACGACGGGCGCATTCACACCACATACGACCAGACGGGAACCAGCACCGGCCGGATCTCGTCGAACGATCCGAACCTGCAGAACATCCCGGTGAAAACGGAGGTGGGTCGCGAGATCCGTTCGGCGTTCGAGAAGGGCACCGGCTTCGATACCCTGCTCACAGCCGACTACTCGCAGATCGAGATGCGCATCATGGCCCATCTCTCTGGCGATGAAGGGCTGATCCTGGCCTTCAACGAGGGCGAAGACCTGCACCGGTTCGTCGGTTCGCGCATCTTCCGCGTCGAACCATCGGATGTGACTCCGACGATGCGCACCAAGGTCAAGGCCATGTCGTACGGCCTGGCCTACGGCCTGAGCGCCTTCGGCTTGAGTAAGCAGCTGCGCATCGAGACCGGCGAGGCGAAACAGCTGATGGCGGACTACTTCGCGCGCTTCGGGGCGGTGCGCGACTACCTGCGCAACGTCGTCGAACAGGCCAGAGTCGACGGCTACACGGAGACCATCTTCGGTCGCCGGCGCCCGTTCGGTGACCTCACCTCGAGCAACCGAGTTTTGCGCGAGAACGCAGAACGGGCGGCGCTCAACGCGCCTATCCAGGGCTCGGCCGCCGACATCCTGAAGATCGCGATGCTCGGGATTGCCGCAGACATCCGAGACGGAGACCTCCGCTCCAGGATGCTCATGCAAGTGCACGATGAGCTGGTCTTCGAGGTCGCGACAGGCGAGCTCGAGGCCATCACGGGCATCGTGCGCGAGCGGATGGGGCACGCGGCAGAGCTGAGCGTTCCGCTCGACGTGCAGATCGGCACCGGAGCGAACTGGGACCAGGCGGCGCACTGACTCCCTGCCGCCGTTCATAGGTTGCCCGGGTACATTGGCCTCATGGCACCGACGCGGGACGAACTCCACCAGTTGCTGCCCGCCGGCTCGATAGTCCTGTCTGGAAGCGCAGCTGACCGCGATGACGCCATCCAGCAGGCCGGTGCGCTCCTCGTCGCGGCGGGGGCTGTCGGCCAGGACTACGTCGACCAGATGCTCGATCGCGAGCGAACGGTGTCGACGTACGTCGGCGAGGGCATTGCGATGCCGCACGGCACTCTGACAGCGAAGGACGACGTGATCGTCGAGGGACTCTCCGTGATCGTGCTCGCGCAGCCCGTGGCCTGGGTCGACGAATCAGTCAGTGTGGTGATCGGCATCGCGGCGCACGGCCGTGAATACATCGCACTACTCAGCCAGCTCGCGACCGTGCTGCTGGTGCCGGGGCGAGCAGATGCCCTGCGCGCAGCGAGGTCGCCGGACGAGGTTCGCGCGCTCCTGGCAAGTTAGCCTGCCGCCGCGCGCGAGCGTGTCATAGGCTCAAAACCATGACAGATGAGAAGCCTGAGGTCGACGTGCGCACACCAACCGCGATCGACGCCATTGCAGAGAAGTGGGTCACGACCCTTGCCGACCTGCAGCCAACCCTCGCCACCTACATCGGCACGAACAACGGCAAACTGGGGGAGTGGGATGACTTTTCCCCCGCCGGCCACGACGCCCTGTCGAGCGCCGCTCGCGCGGTTATCGCCGAACTCACGGACGCGACACCGATCGACGGCGTTGACGACGTTACCAAGGTCGACCTTCTCGACACCCTGAAGCTCGAGCTCGAGAAGGAGGCCATTGGCCTTCACCTGCGCGACCTCAACGTGATCGCCTCACCCGTGCAGGTCATCCGCGAGACGTTCGACATCATGCCGACCTCGACCGAAGAGGACTGGTCGGATGTCTCGTCCCGCCTGAACAAGGCGCCAGCTGCGATCGACCAATATATCGAAACGCTGCGCCTCGGCATCTCGAAGGGCATCGTTCCTGCCGCGCGGCAGGTGCGCGAGGTCATCGCGCAGGCGCGCACGACCGCGGATCCGGACGGGCTGTTTGCCGAGCTGATCGCCCAGGCCGATGGAATCTCCGACGGCCTCCACTCCGACCTCGGCAAGGGCGCTGCGGCATCCGCTGCCGCCTACGCGACGCTCGCGGGCTTCCTGGAGAACGAGCTCCTGCCGAACGCCGGCGAGAAGGATGCAGTCGGTCGCGAGATCTACGAGGTGGCCTCCCGCTCGTTCCTCGGAGCGACGATCGACCTCGACGAAACCTACGAGTGGGGCATCGAAGAGCTCCAGCGCATGGTCGACGAGCAGACCTCCATCGCCAACGAGATCAAGCCGGGCGCATCCGTCGACGAAGCCGTCGCCTTCCTCGACGCCGACACATCGCGCAAACTCCACGGGACTGACGCCCTGCAGCGCTGGATGCAGGAGACCAGTGACCACGCGGTCGCGGAGCTCGGCAAGACCCACTTCGACATCCCGGACAAGATCCGCACGCTGGATTGCATGATCGCCCCCAGCCACACCGGCATCATCTACTACACAGGCCCGACGGACGACTTCTCTCGCCCCGGCCGGATGTGGTGGTCCGTGCCAGAGGGCGTCACGGAGTTCGACACTTGGCGCGAGCTCACGACGGTGTACCACGAAGGAGTTCCAGGGCATCACCTGCAGATCGCCCAGGCTGTCTACAACCGCGCAACGCTGAACAGCTACCGTCGCCTGCTCGCGGGCACCTCGGGGCACGCGGAGGGCTGGGCGCTCTACGCCGAGCGTCTCATGGAGGAGCTCGGCTACCTGAGCGACCCGGCCGACCGCCTGGGGATGCTCGACGGCCAGCGCATGCGAGCGGCGCGCGTTGTGCTCGACATCGGCGTGCACCTCGAGAAGCAGCGCCCCGACGGCAACGGTCCATGGACGGGTGACTACGCATTCGAGTTCATGGGCAAGAACGTGAACATGAACCCGGAGTTCGTGCGCTTCGAGGTCAACCGCTACCTCGGCTGGCCGGGCCAGGCGCCGTCGTACAAGGTCGGGCAGCGAATCTGGGAGCAGATCCGTGACGAGTACAAGGCACGAGAGGGCGCGGCATTCAACCCGAAGGACTTCCACAAGAAGGCCCTCGACATCGGTGGAGTCGGGCTCGACACGCTGAAGGCTGCACTTCTCGGGTGACAAAGCAACTCTCGTTCAACCTGTTCGAGATGAACACGGTCGGGCACATCTCGCAGGGGCTGTGGCGACATCCTGCCAACACCCGTGATCGATACACCGATCTTGGTTTTTGGCAGGATGAAGCCCGTCTCCTCGAGGAGGGCCTGTTCGACACAGTGTTCCTCGCCGACGTTCTTGGCGCGTACGACGGCTACCGAGACGGGCCGGAGACGGCGATTCGTGAGGCTGTCCAGATCCCGAACAACGATCCGTTGCTGGTGATCCCGGCGATGGCGGCAGTCACCCGGAGCCTCGGCTTCGTCGCAACCTTCTCGACAACGTATGAGCCGCCGTTCGCCTTCGCCAGGCGCGCAAGTACGCTGGACCACCTGACAAAGGGCCGGTTCGGCTGGAACATTGTCACGTCGTACCTGCCGAACGCAGCGCGAAACTTCGGTCTCGCGAACGAACTCTCGCACGAAGAGCGGTACGAGCGCGCACACGAATACCTCGAGGTGCTCTACAAGCTGTGGGAGGGCTCGTGGGACGACGACGCGGTCGTGCGGAATGTCTCGGGCGGCATGTGGGCGGATCCGGCGAAGGTGCATCGGATCGACCACCGTGGGCACTACTTCAGCGTTGACGGCCCCCACCTGTCCGAACCATCGCCGCAGCGAACGCCGGTGCTGTTTCAAGCCGGTTCTTCGCCGACGGGTCGTTCCTTCGCGGCAAAACACGCGGAGGCAGTGTTCGTCGGGGGAGCATCCATCGAGGATTTCGCGGCGAGTATCGCCGACATCCGACGAGGCGCGGAACGAAACGGCCGCGGCCAGGATGCGGTTCGCACGCTTGGTAGTGCCGTACTCATCGCAGGCAAGACCAGGGCCGACGCCGAACGCAAGGCCGATGAGTACGAGCGATGGTCGAGTGCTGAGGGCTATCTCGCCTACGCGGGCGGCGGAAGCGGGATAGATCTGGCGGCCTGGCCACCCGCGACTCCGATCAGTGAGGTGATCGCCAGGGGAACGAGCTCGAAGGATGCCTCGACGATGAGTCGCTACGCACCGGGAGCCACGGTCGGCGACGCGCTTCGTGAGGTCACGCGGTTCGATCGGGGACCGTTCTTCGCCATGGGAACGGGGGATGACATCGCCGAGGCCATCGAGGGGTGGGTTGCGACCACCGGCATTGACGGATTCAACCTGCGCCAGTTCGTGACGCCGGGTACCATCGAGGATTTCGTTGAGTTCGTCGTGCCAGCGCTCCAGAAACGTGGGCTCTACCGCGAGAAGTACGAACATGCCACGCTACGGGAGAACCTGTTCGGTGCGGGCAACGCTCGTCTGCCGGCCAGCCACACGGGAGCCGGCTACCGTACGCTTGGCTGGTGAGCCAAGAAACCATCGGAGCGGCCTGGCTGGATGTCGCCGGCAGGATCCTTACCGCGGGGGAGCCGAGCGAATACGACGGCATGCCGATCCTCGAGATCGATCGCGTGACGGTCTCGGTGGAGCATCCGCGCGCCGACGACCCGATCATCCAGCGGCTGGCCGCCCCAGAGCGCCTCGCCTGGATGCACGCGAACTTCACCGACCACTCGCTCGTCGCCGAACTGGGCGACGCCCGCAGCTACGCGTCACGGCTCTTCGACTACGCAGGCGCCGGTCGAGACCAGGTCGCCTGGGTTATCGAACGGCTCCGCGCCGATCCGACCACGAGGTCAGCCACGATCACGACGTTCGAGCCGATGATCGACACGACGTACATCCCCTGCGTGAGCATGCTCGACTTCTGGATGCGCGAGGGCAGGCTCGACCAGGTCGTGTATGCACACAGCATCGACTTCGGGTCGAAGGGTTATGGCAACCTCGTGGAACTTGCGTGGCTGCAAGAGCAC
>DASYEE010000174.1:0-14130 GCA_036499165.1 Galbitalea sp.
TTCACCGTGGCAGCAATGCTCGAGACCTGAACGGGGTCCGCGGACGTGCACCCGGCCAATCCCACGAGCAACAGCAGCGCAATCCCTGCGCCGATTATTCTCCCTGCCCCCATGCACCGCACGCTATCAACCGGTGCCCCAAAAGAACAGGAATCGCCCCGGAGACAACTCCGGGGCGATTCTCTTCTGGCCAGTTCTCGGGGCACTTAATAGAACGGCCCGTCTGTCTGTCGGGCTGACAAGATTTGAACTTGCGACCCCCTGACCCCCAGTCAGGTGCGCTACCAAGCTGCGCCACAGCCCGTGACACGTCACCCTTGCGGGCAACTGAAATAGCTTAGCGCAGCCACAGGCGCAGCTCGGGCCACGCCGCCTCGAAACCGGGGTGGAGCGGGAGCGCGTCCACAGCATCCACAGCGACCCAACGCAGCTCGTTGCTCTCGTGGTCCGCGACGACGGCCTCGAACGGCTCGAGCGCCTCCGCGATGACGGTCGTGTATGACCAGAAACCGAGGTCAAGCACCGAGGTGTGGATGACCCGCAGCTTGTCCCCAGGTACGCGAGCCTCTTCCGCTGCCTCGCGAAGGGCGCCAGCCTCCGCGGTCTCGCCCTTCTTGCGCGCCCCGCCAGGCAGCCCCCAGGTGTCGCCAAAGTGGCTCCACGAGACGCGATGCTGCATCAGGATGCCGATGCGTCGATCCCAGACGAGGAGCCCGGCCGCACCGAACTTGCCCCAGAACCGCTGGCCGTCCGGTCCCTCGACCCAGGCATCGCCCTCGTCGCGTTGCCCGAATGGTGGCAGCGGAGGCGGGAGGGTCACCGACTTAGTCTTCCACCAGAACGCGGACAGATGACGCGAGTTGCAGACTGTTGCAGTCGCGCCGGGTCACTCGCCCTCGGCTGCCGCGCGCAGTGCGGCGATGTCCAGCTTGACCATCTTCAACATCGCCTGCATTGCTCGGGTGGCACGCTCGGGGTCCGGGTCGCTCAGCAGCGCGCCCAACTGGGTCGGAACGATCTGCCAGCGCACACCCCACGGGTCTTTCAGCCAGCCGCAGGCGACACCCTCTCCCCCGCCTTCGATCAGCGCATCCCAGATGCGGTCGAGTTCTTCCTGTGTGTCGACGTCGACCCACATCGAATACGCGTCGTTGAACTGCTCGTGCGGGCCGCCGTTGAAGGCCTCGAACTCGCGGCCGTCAATCTCGAAGCGCACGGACATCAGCGAGCCCTCGGGGGAAGGTGCGCCCGCTCCCCAGCGCTGCTCGTTGACGATCGAACCGCTGAAGACTTCCGTGTAACGCTTCGCCGCGTCTTCGGCGCTGGACTCGAACCAGAGAAAAGGACGGATCTTGTGCATGCAAACCACCCTAGGCACCCGACCGTCCGCGCAAAAGGGGGTCGGGCGGACGCACAGGCGCAGACGCAGCTCAGCCCGCGAGCGTCAGGAACGCCCCAATCGCGCGGCTGAGGTTCTCTGGGTCTGCGGCACCAGCCAGTTCGCGGGCGGAGTGCATCGAGAGCAACGGGAGGCCGACATCCACGGTCCTGATGCCGAGCCGAGTCGCGGTCAGCGGCCCGATCGTCGTCCCGCACGGCACCGAGTTGCTCGAGACGAACTCCTGGTATTCGACGCCGGCCGCAGCACAGGCCGTTGCCCATTCGGCCGCACCCAGGGCATCCGTTGCATAGCGCTGGTTCGCATTGATCTTGAGAATCGGCCCGCTGCCCGCCACCGGCTGGTTCGCGGGGTCGTGTCGGTCTGGATAGTTCGGATGCACTGAGTGCCCGGCATCAGACGACAGGCACCACGAGGCCGCCCAGGCCCGCAGCCGCTCAGAGTCGGATGCCCCGAGCCCGTCGCCGATGCGCGTCAGGATGTCGGACAGCAGCGGCCCACTCGCCCCAGACCTCGTCTCAGATCCGACCTCCTCGTGGTCGAAGGCCGCGAAGACGACGATGTGGTCGAGGTCCTCGGGAATCGCGACGACGGCCTCGAGCCCGGCGTGCACAGAGGAGAGGTTGTCGAGACGGCCACTTGCAAAGAGCGCGTCGTTGAGGCCGAAGACCGCGGGCGCCTGGGTGTCGGCGACCGAGATGTCGTAGCCCGCGACATCCCGGGCCTGGCGGCCGACGATGCCGGCAAGATGCGCGACGAGGTCGGAGTGTGAAGCGTCACCGAGACCAATTACGGGATTGAGGTGGCGCTGCGGGTCGAGCTTCAAGCCCTCGGAGTTCACGCCGCGGTCGAGATGCACGGCCAGCTGCGGGAATCGGAGCAGCGGCCCGGTGCGCACGAGCTCGACCGAACCGTCTGCGAAGGCGATGCGACCGGCGAACTCGAGTTCGCGGTCAAGCCAGGAGTTGAACAGTGGCCCGCCGTAGACCTCGACGCCGGCCTGCAGCCAGCCGAGTGAACCCGTGCTCGGCTTCGGCTTCAGCTTGAAACCGGGCGAATCGGTGTGCGCACCGAGGATGCGGAACGGCATCGTCGGGAGGGCCCCTTCCGGCTGAACCCATGCGACGATCGCGCCATCGCGCAGTACGAAATACCGGCCCGCGCCCGCGTCCCAGGCATCGGTCTCGTCGAGTTCGACGAATCCGGCCGCCTCGAGTCGGCGACCAGCCTCGGCGACGGCATGGAACGACGATGGCGAAGCCTGCACGAATGCTGACAACGACCGCAAAAACGGAGTAAGGGGCATCCCCCCATTCTGTCGCGATCCCCGGCCCGAGCTCACTTCCTCATCGCAAAGTCGGTGTTTTCCGCGAAACGCCGCAGTCCGGGGTGCCGACACACCGCAATCAGCACTTTTCTCCGACTTTGCGACAGGGAGGACGCGCCAAGCAGCCACCTAGCGCTTGCGCTTCTCTCGAACGCGCATGTTGACGTTGATCGGGGTGCCCTCGAAGCCGAAGATCTCGCGCAGTCGGCGCGTGATGAAGCGGCGGTACTGCGGGTCGAGGAATCCGGTCGTGAACAACACGAATGTCGGCGGACGCGACGCGGCCTGGGTGCCGAACAGGATCCGCGGCTGCTTGCCGCCGCGCACGGGGTGGGGATGCTCCGCGGTGAGTTCCGCGACGAGCGCGTTGAACTTCCCGGTCGGAATGCGCGTGTCCCACGAGGCCAGCGCAGTCTCGAGCGCCGGAACCAGCTTCTCCATGTGGCGCCCGGTCTTCGCCGAGATGTTCACGCGCGGCGCCCACGCCACGTGTGAGAGATCCTGTTCGATCTCGAGCTCGAGGTAGCGACGACGGTCGTCATCGAGCAGGTCCCACTTGTTGAACGCGAGCACCAGCGCACGGCCGGATTCGAGCACGAGGTCGATGATCTTGAGGTCCTGAACGCTGATCGGCTCTGTGACATCCAGGATGACGACGGCCACTTCGGCCTTCTCGAGCGCGGCGGTCGTGCGAAGAGTCGCGTAGAAGTCCGCACCCTGCTGCAGGTGCACACGCCGACGGATGCCTGCGGTGTCAACGAATCGCCAGTACTTGCCCGCGATCTCAACCTGCTCGTCGACCGGGTCGCGAGTGGTTCCGGCGAGGTCGTTGACGACAACGCGCTCTTCACCCGCAGTCTTATTGAGGAGGCTCGACTTACCCACGTTCGGTCGGCCAAGAATCGCGACGCGACGTGGGCCGCCCACCTCTTCCTTCGCCACGGCCGAGATCTCGGGCAGAACGGTCATGACCTTGTCGAGCAGGTCCGCCACTCCCCTGCCGTGCACCGCCGAAACGGGCCACGGCTCACCGAGGCCGAGACTCCACAGGGTGGCAGCTTCCGGCTCCTGGCGAGCGTCATCCACCTTGTTGGCGACGAGGATGACCGGCTTCTTTGTTGCGCGCAGCATCCGCACAACGTGCTCGTCGGTGGATGTCGCGCCAACGGTCGCATCCACGACGAACAGCACGGCGTCGGCCAGGTCTACGGCGACCTCGGCCTGGGCTGCGACGGACGCATTGATGCCGCGGGCGTCCGGCTCCCAGCCGCCGGTGTCGACGATCGTGAACCTGCGGTTGTTCCACTCGCCCTTGTAGTTGACGCGGTCGCGCGTCACACCGGGAGTGTCTTCGACGACCGCCTCACGACGGCCGATGATGCGGTTTACGAGAGCCGACTTGCCGACATTCGGGCGCCCGACAATCGCGAGCACGGGAAGGGCGGGCAGGAACACGATCGCGTCTGGATCGTCTGTCGCCGACTCGAGAATCTCGAGGTCTTCGTCTGCGAGCTCGTAGTCGAGCAGCCCAGCGCGCAGTGATGCCGCGCGCTGCGCTGCATCCTCGTCAGAGAGCAGGTTGAGACGCTCTACGAGCTGACTGTCCAACTCTGGGAAGTCGTCGTTGTCGTCGTCTGCCATGAAAATCCTTAGGTCTGGTTTGAGCGCACAAGTGCGACAACGGCCGAAACCGTGCTGTCGAAGTCGAGGTCCGTTGAATCGACGGTGATGACACCGTCTGCGGCGTTCATGAAGTCGACGACCCGCGAATCCTGGGCGTCTCGCGAGGCGAGCTGCTGGGCCGTTTTTTCGGCCGACTCCCCGTGGAGTTCCGCCGAACGCCTGCCTATTCTAACTTGTTCAGACGCTGTGAGCAGTATGCGCACCCTGGCGTCCGGAGCCACTACCGTTGTGATGTCCCGGCCCTCGACGATAATGCCCGGCTTTGTGCTCCCCGCGATCACCCGCCTGAACAGCTCGACCAGGTGCCGGCGCACCTCGGGGATGCGGGCAACAGCGCTCACCGCGCTGCTCACCCGGGGCTCGCGGATCACCTCCGTGACATCCTGCCCGTCGAGCCGCACGTAGTAGTCGTCGGGGTCGATGCCGATCGAATAGCCGAACCCGGATGCTGCATTGATCACCGCGCCGGGGTCGCCCGTGTCCACGCCGCGATTCAGGCAATCGAGCGCGAGCGCGCGATAGGCGGCCCCGGTGTCCTGGTAGTCAAACCCGAGTGCCCGGGCGGACGCGCGGCTCACGCTCGATTTGCCACTACCGGCGGGGCCATCGATGGCGACGACGAACGAAGTCATGGTGTGGGGATTCCTCTCACGCGAAAGCGCCGGCGATCTTCCAGCCGCGCGCCTGCAATTCATCGAGCAGCTTCTGCTCGGCCTCGGGGATGACGCTGATCTCGGCAAAGCCCACCTGTGCACCGGGTGAGTGCTCGAGCCGCAGGTCCTCCATGTTGACGCCCGCGTCGCCGATTTCGGTGAGCAGACGGGCCAGTTCGCCCGGCTTGTCCGGCACCATGATGATCAGCTGGGCGAAGTGCTTGGCCTGCCCGTGCTTGCCCGGTATCCGCGCGACGCCCGTGTTGCCGCCCGCGAGACCCTCTGCGATGGCCCGGCGAGCGCCGGGAGCAACCGGGTCTTCGAGCGCGCCGATGATGCGGTCGAGGTCCTCGCGGTAGCTGTGCAGGATGTCGACAACCGGCCCCGAGTTCGCACCAAGGATCTGCACCCACAGCTCCGGTTCGCTCGAGGCGATGCGCGTCGTGTCGCGGAGGCCCTGCCCCGCAAGACCGACCGCGGCATCGGACGCCCCGGTCAGTCGCGCCGCGAGAAGTGAAGCGATCACCTGCGGCACGTGGGAGACGAGGGCGACGCTGCGGTCGTGCTCGGCGGCATCCAGCTCGATGGGAACAGCGCCGAGATCGAGCGCGAGCGCCTCGATGATCGAGTCGGCTGCGCGGCGATCTGCAATGCCGTCGTGGTTTGCCACGACCCAGGGGCGACCGACGAACAGGTCAGCGCGAGCGGAGACCGCTCCCCCGCGTTCCCGCCCTGCCATGGGATGCGACCCAACGTAGCGAGACACGTCGGCGCCCAGCTCCCGCAGCTCCTCGAGCGGACCGAGCTTCACACTGGCGACATCCGTCACGAGCGCTTGCGGGTACGCGACGAGCTCTGCTGCGACGATCGACGCCACCAGGTCAGGGGGCACGCACACGACGATCAGTGTCGGCGTATCCCCGGCCGTGGCAGGGCGGCCGGCGCCGTAGTCGACCGCGAGGCGAACAGCGGATGGGGAGATATCAGCGAGGATCACGTCGATATCGAGCGCCCTGAGGGCAAGCCCGATGCTCGCGCCGAGGAGCCCGGCACCGACAACTCGAACGGGTCCGACGGTGCGTGCCGAACTCATCGCGCGCCCTTCCCAGCCTCGGTGGTCGTGTTGCCGCCTGCGTCGTCGTCCGTTTCGTCGTCCGCGCCACTTCGACCTGCGCCATCGCGACGCGACAGCGTCAGCAACTGGCCGAGTTCAACTTTAGTGAGATCGCGGATCTGCCCGGAGCCGAGCGTCCCGAGGTGAAGTGGTCCGAACTGCCTGCGCACCAACTCGATCACGGGGTGGCCCACCGCGTTCAGCATCCGTCGCACGATCCGGTTTCGACCGGAATGCAGTTCGACCTCGACCATTGACTGCCCGCGAGAGGGTCTGCCAAGCAGCCGCACGACGTCCGCCGCGATCAGCCCGTCGTCGAGCTCGATCCCCGTGGTGAGCTTGCGAACCGTCGCCGCTGAGACATCGCCCTGCACTTTCGCAATATATGTCTTCGATACGCCGAACGATGGATGCGCGAGAACGTGCGCGAGCTCGCCGTCGTTGGTCAGCACCAGCAGTCCGCTCGTCTGCGCGTCGAGCCGCCCAACGTTGAAAAGTCGTTCCTCGTACCGCGAGGTGTACTTCGAGAGGTCCGGGCGACCATTCTCATCGGAGAGCGACGACACGATGCCGACCGGCTTATTGAGCATGAGGTAACGCCTGCTCGCGTCGAGCTGGATGGCCGTGCCATCAACGGTGACCAGGTCAGTCGGGTGCACCCGCCGGCCCGGCTCGACGACGATCTCACCGTTCACGGTCACCCGACCCTGCGCGATCAGGTCTTCAGACACCCGGCGGCTCGCGACGCCCGCCGCCGCCATGACCTTCTGCAGGCGCTCGCCATCGGCGGACGGCTCGCTAGCGAAGGTCATCGAAACCCTCAGTGCCATCGGCGAGCAGCGGCGAGATCGGGGGCAGTTCGTCGATCGAATTGATACCCAACTGGGTCAGCATGAGGTCGGTCGTCGCGTAGTGGATGGCGCCGGTCTCGGCTTCCGTGAACGCTTCGGTGATGAGGCCCCGCCCGAGCAGCGTGCGCACGACGGAGTCGACGTTTACAGCACGAATGGAAGCGATGGATCCGCGGCTGATCGGCTGCTTGTACGCGATCACAGCAAGCGTTTCGAGCGCGGCCTGGGAGAGTTTCGTCGGGTTCTGGGTCAACACGAAGTCCCGCACCAGGTCGTCGTACTCCGGGCGCACGTAGACGCGCCACCCACCGCCGACCTCACGAAGCTCGAAGCCGCGGCGTACGCCACCAGAGGTACCGTCGTAGTCCGCGACGAGCGACTCGATCGCCTGGCGCACGGCGGCGACTGGCGCGCCAAGCGCTGTCGCCAGGGACACCAGGGTCTGCGGTTCGTCCGCGATCATCAGGATGGCCTCCAGCGCGCGGGGGATCTCAGTTTCAGGCATCGTAATCGGCTCCCAGGTTGGCGAGGCTGTCGTCGGTCCAGTGGTCGGCAATCCAGTGCAGAGTCAGCTCGCCGAGCGGCTCCAGCTGGTCGTATGAGATCGAACCCTGCCGGTACAGCTCCAGCACCGCAAGGAATCGGGCAATGATGACGCCCTTCTGCTCTGCCCCCGCTATGAGATGGCGAAACGAGAGCGGCTCGCCCTGGCGCAGGAGCGCGACGACGTGCGCAGCCTGCTCCCGGATACTGACGAGCGGAGCGTGGAGGTGATCGAGCCCAACGGACGGGAGCTCTCGGGGCGCGAACGCGAGAGCCGCGATCGCTGCGAAATCCTGGGGTGTGATCGTCCAAACGAGCTCCGGCGTCTGCTTACGGTATTTCTCCTCGAGTCGCACGGAACGCACGTGGCGGGTGGACTCTGCGTCGAGGCCCGCAGAAAACCACTGCGCGGCCTCCTTGAAGGCGCGATACTGCAACAGGCGCGCGAACAGGAGGTCGCGCGCCTCGAGCAGGGCGACATCCTCTGCGTCGACGAGCTCGCCCTGGGGCAGGAGGCCGGCGACTTTCAGGTCGAGCAGGGTCGCCGCGACCACGAGGAACTCACTCGCCTGGTCGAGCTCCTCCGCGGAGTCGAGTCCACGCAGGTATGAGATGAATTCGTCAGTAACCCTGCTGAGCGAAACCTCGGTGATGTCCAGCTCGTGCTTCGAGATCAGCGACAGAAGCAGGTCGAACGGCCCACTGAAGTTCGTGAGACTCACTGAGAAGGAGGCGTCATCCTGCACTTCGACAGTGCCGCCCTCGGCCGAACCCTCCGCCTGCCCCGTTTCGGGATCAGGCAATTGCGCCACGGGAGATCAGCTCTCGTGCGAGCTGGCGGTACGCTGCTGCGGCCTGGTGGTCCGGCGCGAACGACGTGATCGGAGCACCCGCGACGCTCGCATCAGGGAACTTCACCGTGCGACCGATGACGGTCTCGAGCACGCTGTCACCAAAAGTGTCGACAACACGCTCGAGCACCTCACGCGAATGAAGGGTGCGGCCGTCGTACATTGTGGCGAGAATGCCGTCCAGCTCGATCGCCGGATTCAGCCGGTCACGCACCTTATCGATGGTCTCAATCAGCAGAGCAACGCCTCGCAGCGCGAAGAACTCGCACTCAAGCGGAATCAGCACACCGTGTGCTGCCGTCAGGGCGTTCACTGTGAGAAGACCGAGCGAGGGCTGGCAGTCGATCAGGATGACGTCGTAGTCGTTCAGCACCGGGCGCAGCACCCGCGAGAGGATCTGCTCGCGGGCGACCTCGTTGACGAGGTGGACCTCGGCGGCAGAGAGGTCGATGTTCGCGGGAATCAGGTCGAGATTCTCGACGCCCGTCTTCACGATCGCCGAGGCTGTGTCTTTCACTTCACCGAGGAGCAGCTCGTAGATCGTCGTCGTGTCGTGCGTTGGGATACCGAGGCCAGCGGAAAGCGCGCCCTGGGGGTCGAAGTCGATCGCGAGAACCTTGCGGCCATACTCGGCGAGCGATGCGCCGAGGTTGATGGTGCTCGTCGTCTTGCCAACGCCGCCCTTCTGGTTGCAGAGGGAGATGATGCGGGCTGGGCCGTGGCCCTTCAGGGCTGGCGGCTCGGCGAAAACCGTCAGTGGACGACCGGTGATACCGAGTCGGCTGCCTGGCAGTTCCTCGTAGCCGGTGAGCACGGCTGAGTCATCCTGCGGCGTCGTCATGCAACGAGTTTACGGCCCGTCGGATGCCCCAACCTGTCGCACACGCGCGTGCCGACGCGTCTCACCTCGACCTCAGGTAGAAGGTTAGTTCGCCAGTTCCGACGACTCATCATCGCGCCCTCGGGTGGGCCGTCGTATACATGTCCCGAAGCGTGTCTGCGGTGACCAGCGTGTAGATCTGGGTCGTCGATACGGATGAGTGGCCGAGGAGTTCCTGAACAACGCGGACATCGGCGCCACCGGCGAGCAGGTGAGTCGCAAACGAGTGCCTGAAGGTGTGGGGCGAGATCTCGAGACCCAGATTCGCGCGCTTTGCAGCTGCCTGAATAATCAGCCATGCGTTCTGGCGTGACACCCGTTGCCCGCGGGAGCCCAGGAACAGCGCGGGAGTCGCGAGTCCCCTGGTCGAGAGCCCCGGTCGCGCGCGCACCAGGTATGCATCGATCGCAGCTCTCGCATAGCTACCGAGCGGGACGATGCGCTGTTTTCCACCCTTGCCGAACAGCCGCACAACGTCGCCCTCGATCACGTCGTCGACGTTGAGATCGACCGCCTCGGACACCCGTGCGCCGGTGGCGTAGAGCAGTTCGAGTAGCGCGCTGTCCCGCAGCTGCTGCGGTGAATCGCCTTTCACTGCCTCGAGCACCGACGCCATCTGGTCGATCGTGATCGCCTTCGGCAGCCGGCTTGCGAGCTTCGGCGGCGCGGTCGTTGCCGCGGCATCCGTCTCGACCTGTCCCTCATCGAGCAGGTAGCGGTGGAACCCGCGCACTGACGACAGCATCCTGGCGGTCGAGGATGCCGTGAGCGGCGACTCCTGCCGCGTACGCAGTTCGCGTGCGAACGTGGCGACGTCGCCACTGTCGATGGCAGCAGGAGACGTGATCCCCCGGGCTGCGAGGGAACCGAGATATGCGGTCAGGTCGCGTCGATACGCGGAAACCGTATTGGTCGAGAGGCCGCGCTCGATCGACACGTGCCTCAGGTATCGCTCGAGGCTTCGTTCAAGAGTGAGCTCAGCCTCGGGCATGAGCGGCCAGCACCGCGATCGCCAGAATGGAATTCTTCAGCCGGTGGTCGAGCACACCTGCGACGACCTCGTCGAGTGGCACCCAGCGCTTCAGGATGTTCGCCTCTTCGTCGACGCGGTTGAACGGCTTCTCGCTGGCAGTAATGCCCGTCGCGAGATAGACCCGGATTATTTCACTGCTACCGCCGGGCGAGCTGGAGAAGTCGACGAGTTCGCTCCAGTCACTCGCAACGAGGTCGACCTCTTCTTCGAGTTCTCGCTTGACCGCGGCAAGTGGCTCCTCGCCCTCGATGTCGAGAAGACCGGCAGGCAGCTCCCAGTCGCGCATCCTGATCGGATGCCGGTACTGCTGGATCAGCAGGACGCGCTTGCTCGCATCCATCGCGAGCACCGCGACCGCACCGGAGTGATCCACGAACTCGCGCGTGATCTCCTTGCCGTCGTAGTCGAAGGTCTCGCTGCGGATGTTCCAGACGGCGCCCTTGTACACGACATCCGACCGCACGATCAGCGGGTCTGACGGCTCGTCGATCAGCTTCGGATCAGGCATCTGCGGGCTCCGGCACCTCGAACAGGCGACTGGCCTGCTGGCGCTCGAGGGCGGCAGCGATCAGGCCGCGGAACAGTGGATGCGCATGATTCGGCCGTGAGCGCAGCTCGGGGTGGGCCTGCGTCCCGACATAGAACGGGTGCACCTCCCGCGGCAGCTCAACGTACTCGACGAGCGTGCGGTCGGGCGAGATGCCGGAGAACACGAGGCCGGCCTCAGTGAGCTGCTCGCGGTACGCGTTGTTGACCTCGTAGCGGTGGCGGTGTCTCTCGCCTGCCGTGTTTGCGCCGTACAGCTCTGCGACAAGAGACCCGGGCGCGAGTTCGGCCTCGTAGAGGCCGAGACGCATCGTGTGCCCCATATCGCCCGACGCGAGGATGTCGACCTGCTCCGCCATTGTCGCGATGACGGGAAACTCGGTGTCCGGGTTGAATTCGGTCGACGATGCGCCGGTCAGCCCGACGATGTCCCGCGCATACTCGATGACCATGCACTGAAGGCCGAGGCAGAGGCCGAGCACCGGAATGCCCTGCTCGCGTGCGAACCGCAGTGCGGAGAGTTTGCCCTCGATGCCCCGGATACCAAAGCCACCGGGGACGCAGATACCGTCGAGGTCACCGAGCAGTCGCGCCGCACCCTCCGGTGTCTCGCACTCGTCAGATGGCACCCAGCGCAGGTTGACCTTGGCATGATTCGCGAACCCGCCGGCCTTCAATGCCTCGGTGACGGAGAGGTAGGCGTCCGGCAGGTCGATGTACTTGCCGACGAGTCCGATCGTCACCTCGAATTTGGGGTCATGCACGACGCCGAGCAGCTCACGCCAGCCGTCCCAGTTCACCTCGTGCGCTTTCGCGAGGCCAAGCTGGTCGATGATGTACGCGTCGAGCCCCTGGTCGTGAAGCATGGTGGGGATGTCGTAGATCGATGGCACGTCGATCGCGTTGACGACCGCGTCTTCGTCGACGTCGCACATCAGAGCGATCTTGCGCTTGTTGGACTCGGAAACCGGGCGGTCGGAACGCAACACGAGAGCATCCGGCTGGATACCGATCGAGCGCAACGTGGCGACGGAATGCTGCGTCGGCTTAGTCTTCTGCTCTCCCGATGCGTTCATGAACGGCACGAGCGACACGTGCACGAAAAACACGTTCTTGCGACCGAGCTCATGACGCACCTGGCGCGCCGACTCGATGAAGGGCTGGCTCTCGATGTCTCCCACCGTGCCACCGATCTCGGTGATGATCACGTCGGGGGCGCTCTGGCCGTCCGGTCCGGGCTGCGCCTGCAGCCGCATCCTGCGCTTGATCTCGTCTGTGATGTGCGGAATGACCTGCACCGTGTCGCCGAGGTACTCGCCGCGCCGCTCCTTCGCGATCACGTCGGAGTAGATCTGACCAGTGGTGACGTTGGCGGCCTGGCTGAGATTGATGTCGAGGAATCGCTCGTAGTGGCCGATGTCGAGGTCGGTCTCAGCGCCGTCGACTGTGACGAAGACTTCGCCGTGCTGGAACGGGTTCATCGTGCCTGGGTCGACATTCAGGTACGGATCGAGCTTCTGCATGACGACACGGAGGCCGCGGGCGGTGAGAAGGTTGCCAAGACTTGCGGCGGTGAGGCCCTTACCCAGCGAGGAGACGACGCCCCCTGTCACGAAAATGTGCTTCGTCACCGAAGGTTCAGTTGCTAGCACGGCCGTTTGAGAATTATCCACCACGGGATTACAGCGTATCGCACGCAAGGCATGCGTCGCTCGTCGCGACCGCGTGCCGTGACCAAATTGTTTGCTTTGGGGCGTCGAACTTCAGGATGCCGCCTCACGAGCGAGGTCGAGCAGCTCTCGCGCATGGGCGAGCCCACTCTCGGAGTCCGGTAGCCCGGAGAGAAGTCGCGCCATCTCAGCGATGCGCTCGTCACCATCGAGTTGGCGCACGCTGCTGGCGGTGACCGAGCCGTCGCTGTCTTTGACGACGCTGAGGTGGTTGTTCGCGAAGGCCGCAACCTGGGCGAGGTGAGTGACCACGATGACCTGCGAACTCTTCGCAAGCTGCGCCAGTCTCCTGCCGATCTCGCTGGCGCTGGCGCCGCCCACACCGGCATCCACCTCGTCGAAGATAAAGGTGGGCACCGGATCGGTCACCGCGATGACGACTTCGATCGCGAGCATGACGCGCGACAATTCGCCGCCCGATGCGCCGCGACCGAGCGGACGCGCCTCCGCACCCGGGTGCGGCTTCAACAGAAACGAGATCTGGTCTTTGCCCGTCTGCGAGTAGTCCGGGCGGTCATCGACGGTGACTGTCAACTCGGCGTTGGCCATTGCCAGGGCACCGAACTCCGCGGTGACCTGCTGTGAGAGCCTCGTCGCGGAGTCGCGTCGCACCTCCGACAGCCTCGCTCCCAGCCTCATGATCCCGGCGCGGTCGGCGTCGACCTCCGCCTGCAGTGCCTCAATGCGGTCGGAATCGCTGTCGAGTTCGAGCAGCCGGGAGCTGCCTGTGTCGAGGAATTCGATCGTGTTTTCCAGGGTCGGACCGTACTTGCGCACGAGCGCGTTCAACTCGGACCGACGCTCCTGCACAATTTCGAGCTCGCGGCCACCATCGGCGTCCAGCCCACCGAGATAACTCGCCAGTTGGGACGAGACCTCGCCGACGATGAAGCTGGCGTTGGCGATAGCCGCCGAGATCGGCTCGAGCGCGGCATCGTGGCCTGCAACGCGGTCGAGAGTGCGCCTGGCGGTTTCGAGCATGGCCAGGGCATCCTGCGTCTCTTCGACCCCCTGGGACGACACGAGGTCGAGGGCCTGGGATGCCGCGATGCGCAGATCCTCCAGGTTCGTGAGACGGTCCGCGCGCTCGGCGAGTTCGACGTCCTCACCCCGCGCTGGTTCGGCCGCCACGATCTCGTCGATGGCGATGCGAAGTTCTTCGGCCTCCCGCGCGCGGCGGTCTCGCTCGGCGACAAGCAGGTCGAGCTCGCCCTGCGCGGACTGCCACCGGTGGTAGACCTCCTGGTAGTCGCCGAGCACGACGCCAAGCTCCGCACCGGCGAACCGGTCGAGCGCTTCGCGCTGGGCGGTCGATGACCGCAGGCGCACCTGGTCGGACTGCCCGTGAACGACGACCAGCTGCTGGCCGATCTCGTTCAAGACCCCGACCGGAGCCGCACGGCCGCCGACGGTGGCCCTCGAACGCCCCTCGCTCGAAATAGATCTGCCGAGGAGGAGGCCAGCCTTGCCCGCGCCCGCAATTTCGCCGCTATCGATGGCGTCGAGGTCGCCGCCCGCGT
>DASYEE010000175.1:0-2623 GCA_036499165.1 Galbitalea sp.
TGAAGAAGAAGTGCAGCGGCACTCCATTGTCGATCCAGATCGAGTGGCGGCCACTTCCGCGCTCTGCGGGTTGCGTCCAGGACAGGAAGAAGTCTTCGTGTCGACGCAGTTTTGTGCTGATGACGATCTGAAGGTGCATGAGTACGCGGTCGTCGAAGTCGTATTCTTCGCCGTCGTATTGGATGTAGCCCACTGGTGTCCTCTGCGCTCGTCAGCCGTGCGCGTACGCACTCTCAGCAGGCTACCGCGCGAATCCCCTGGGCGGTGTCGCGGTAGCGCGTCCCGAACGCACTAGCGTGAGAGGTATGCCGCGTCGCATTTCTCCTCCAGAGTCGGGTTGGTCATGATCATTAATCGCCTCACAGTCGATGGCAAGGATTATTTCCTGCCCGAACCGGTGGCCGAGCTGAAGGCGAAGATCCTTGCCGCGATCAAAAGCGGGGGCGACTATGTGACTATTCCGCCACTGCGGGGAGGGCCGGGTCTCGACATCCTGTTCTCACCGGGTATGCCCGTGCTCTGGGCGCAGATCGAAGTCGGTGGCGAGACACAGGACGACGAGCCCAATACATCGGCGATCGATGATGACCAGTTCGGAGCGCTCTAAGCGGACTCGGCGCCGACAAGCTCGTCGAGCTCGTTTTTTGGCATGGGTTCTCCAATCAGATAACCCTGCGCGCGATCGCAGCCCAGCGCCCTAACCCGGTCGAGCTGGGACTGGGTCTCGATGCCCTCCGCAACGGTTCGGAGCCCTCGATCCTGGGCCAAACGGATGATGGTTGCCAGTAGGCCACCGTCAGTCGCGGTCTCGTCCTGCACCACGGTTCGATCGATCTTCAGCTCATTGGCCGGCAGCGCGAGCACCTGTTCAACCGAGGAGTGGCCAACGCCGAAATCGTCGATCGATATGCCGACCCCGTGGTTGCGCAGGCGAGCAAGTCGCTCCGAGACCTGTGGGCGATTGGCGATGAACCGGGACTCCGTGATCTCAAGCGTGATGGCATCGGGGGAGAGATGCATTTCGTCGAGGAGCTCTTCGAGGTGCACGAAGAAACCGATGCGGGCCAGCTGTATTGCCGAGACATTCACCGCGACCTCCACCGGGATCGAGCGCGCCGCGAAGTCGGCGGCGCAGGCGCAGGCCTCGCCGAGCATGAAATCCCCGAGGTCGTCGATCAACCCGAACTCCTCGGCAAGCGGGATGAACACGAGTGGTGACTGCATGCCCAACTCGGGATGCAACCACCGACTCAGCGATTCGACGGCAACGATTGCACCGGTAGAGACGTCGATCTGCGGTTGGTAGTAGGCCGTGATTTCGCCACGGCCGGCGGCGCCTTTGAGGTCGGCAATGAGTCGATCCTCGGGATCGAGCTGTCTTTCGCTCATTGCTCTCGCTCTTCGAGTTCGCGCCGTGGCCGGCCATGCGTCTTCCATGCTGATTCGCCCGAAAAAGGTTGTCAACGCCCGGATTCGTACCCTGTTTCCCGCGTATACTCCGACCGTTCTGACTACCGGCTGGTTCCATCGATCCCACCGGAAGAGGATGAACGCGACAAGCTCCGCGTTCGACCCGAAGGACTCGATCAGGCGCCTGACCGATGAATATATTCCTTGGGTTTCCTTACGCAGATTCGACATCGGGCTACTGCCTCCGGAGGGCGAGACGTCGCCCGTATTGGCGCGGCAATTCGCCAACATCCCGGTGTTTGTAAGGGATTGAGATCAACAGAGAATCAGGCAAATCAAGGTGATTTATTTCAAACGTTGCCATTTTGTTGCCACGGCAGCCAAGTGGCCTACGTCCGCAGGTCGAGCGGGGCAGCCGTGACCAGCGCTTCGAGATTTCGTCTCGCTTTGGCACGCTGGTTGTCGTCAAGCGTCAGCCAGGCCGGGTGCGTGACGTCGCGTAGCGCCCGCGCCACAGCCACCAGTCGTTTCCTGTCGTTGGCGTTCAGGGCAGAGAGATCCAAGTCGCCCACCGAGTCGATACTCGCGAGGAGTGCAGCGGCATCATCCAAGTGACGTCCTGGGTCACGCGAGTCCACGATGTACGCCGCTCCCTTGCCGATCAGCGCCCCAAGTACATCGGGTGCGCCAAGAGTTACGGATCGCGTCGTGGATGTCAGAACGAACGTGTCACGGCGTCGAAGCGACTGCTCGCCGGCGGTGACAGCGAATGCGGGACGCATCATGAATCGTGGCTTGAGGCGCGCGGGTAGATGATCGGCCACCATCAGATCAACCTGTTCCGCGTCACGTTGGAAGCGGTAGATCGGCTCCTTGCGGTTGGCCGGGACGATGGGTTCAAACCCGATCCTTTTCAAGGCGATGGCCATTCTGGCCACACTCGCGCTGTTGGCTGCGACATCCACGACGAGGTCAACGTCCTTGGTTGCGCGAGGCGGCGGGATGCCGGCGCGGCGCGCGTGGAGCTGCACCATCAGGCCACCGACCAAAACCCAGTCGTTGGCATCAGTGGCGCGGACGACGTCGAAGACGGTGCTCCACGGAGGCAGAAGATCATCGTCGCCGATGCTTACCGAGTGTGTGTCGCCAGCCATTGCTGCCTCATCTTTTCGAGTGCGGCGATGCCGGCCGTTCGTTCGCGAGTAACGGTGCT
>DASYEE010000176.1:0-20712 GCA_036499165.1 Galbitalea sp.
GAACCCCGACTTCCCCATCTACTTCGACGCTCTCGTCACCCAGGCGCGAGTGCCCGCGATCAAGAAGGCGATCGCCGCCGGCAAGCACATCTACACCGAGAAGCCGACCGCCGAAACGTTCGAGGATGCGCTCGAACTCGCCAGCCTCGCCCGTGCCGCAGGAGTCAAAAACGGCGTCGTCCACGACAAGCTCTACCTTCCCGGGTTCCGCAAGCTCGCGCGACTGATCGAGTCAGGTTTCTTCGGGCGCATCCTGAGTGTGCGCGGCGAGTTCGGCTACTGGGTCTTCGAGGGCGACTGGCAGGCCGCGCAGCGCCCGAGCTGGAACTACCGCAAGGAGGACGGCGGCGGCATCGTCTCCGACATGTTCGCGCACTGGAACTACGTGATCGAGAACCTGTTCGGGCGCATCGAGAGCGTCTACGCGCAGGCCGTCACGCACATCCCGGAGCGCGTCGACGAGAACGGCAAGCGCTACGCGGCCACCGCGGATGACGCCGCATACGCGATCTTCCAGGTCGAGGGTGGCACGACGGTGCAGCTGAACTCGAGCTGGGATGTGCGCGTTCACCGCAAAGAGCTGGTGGAGTTCCAGGTCGACGGGCTGCTCGGCAGCGCGGTGGTCGGACTCTTCGGCTGCGAGATCCAGCCGCGCACCGCCACCCCGAAGCCGGTCTGGAACCCCGACCTGCCGGAGACCCACGACTACTACTCGGACTGGCTCGAGGTGCCGGTGAACGACATCTACGAGAACGGCTTCAAGGTGCAGTGGGAACAGTTCCTGCGCCACGTCCTCGAGGATGCGCCGAACGAATACGACCTGCTGGCCGGCGCCCGCGGGGTGCGCCTGAGTGAACAGGGCCTCCTCAGCTCGGCGGAGGGACGCCGAATCGACCTGCCGCCGGTGACCCTGTGACCCTCCGCCTCCTTGCCCCGGACGGTGCCGTATCGACCACCGAGCTGAAGGCCGCCCGCGCCTTCTCGAAGCCGACCTCTCCCCTGCAATCCCGTGTCGTCTACGCGGCGGCCCACGTGGTTCCCCGTGCCAGCGCAGAGAACACGCCCGGCTCCCCCGCCGACCTCGACTGGGATTCGACCCTCGCGTTTCGGCATCACCTCTGGTCGTGGGGGCTCGGGGTCGCGGATGCGATGGACACAGCACAGCGCAACATGGGACTCGACTGGCCTGCCACAGCTGAGCTGATCCGGCGCAGTGCCGCCGAGGCCCGGAGCGTCGGCGGACAGCTGGTGGTCGGCGTCAACACCGACCACATCGCAGACGAGGTCATCTCGCTCGACGAGGTAATCACCGCCTACCTCACCCAGCTGCAGACGGCCGAGGATGCGCGCGCAGACGTCGTGCTCATGGCGTCGCGGCACCTGGCGCGCGCGGCTGTGACCGGGTCCGACTACGAGAGGGTCTACCGGGAGGTGCTCGGCCGCGCCGGCAAACCCGTCATCTTGCACTGGCTTGGCGCCGCGTTCGATGCCAGCCTCGCCGGGTACTGGGGTTCCGGGGATTTCGAGCCAGCGGCATCCACGGTTCTGCGCATCATCGAAGACAACCTGCCGAAGGTGCGTGGCATCAAGATGTCGCTGTTGAACGCCGACTACGAGGTGGATGTGCGCGAGCGGCTGCCCGGCAGCGCGACGCTGTTCACGGGTGACGACTTCAACTATGTCTCGCTGATCGAGGGGTCCGGCGGCACGCACTCCGACGCGCTGCTTGGCGCGTTCGCGGCGGTCGGTCCGCTCGCGTCGGTTGCGATTCGGGCGCTCGATCGGGGCGATGTCGCGCTCTACCGGCAGCTGCTGCAGCCGACAGAGAAGCTCGCACGGCAGGTGTTTGCCGCACCGACGCAGTACTACAAGACGGGGGTCGCTTTCCTGTCGTGGCTGAACGGCCACCAGCCGGCGTTCGTCATGGTCGGAGGGCTGCAGTCGGCGCGAAGCCTGCCGCACCTGAGTGAAATCGTGCGGCTGGCGAACGACTCCGGCGCCCTCGAACGGCCAGACCTGGCTGCCGCTCGCTGGCACGCGATGCTGGCGGTGAACGGGCTGTGACCCCCGCGCTGGAGCGGTTCTCGCTGAACCAGGCGACGGTGAAGTACGCGTCGCTGGAGACTGCTGTGCGGGTGACCGTCGATGCGGGAATACCGGCGATCGGGCTGTGGCGGGAGCCGGTGGCCGAGTTTGGGCTGGCTGCGTCGGCACGAGTCGTTCGCGACGCTGGCCTGCGCGTCTCGAGCCTCTGCCGCGGTGGATTCTTCACGCACGTCGAGGGGCCAGAGCGGCGGGCCGCGATGGATGACAACCGTCGCGCCATCGAGGAGGCGGCGACCCTCGGGGCGCCCACCCTCGTGCTCGTGGTCGGCGGGCTGCCTTCGGGCTCTCGCGATCTTGTTGGTGCGCGCGCCCGGGTTGCCGACGCGCTTGCCGAGCTGGCGCCATCCGCCCGCTCGGCAGGCGTCTCGCTCGCAATCGAGGCACTGCACCCCATGTATGCCGCCGATCGGGCGGTCGTCTCGTCGCTCGGTCAGGCGCTCGACCTCGCAGAGCAGTTCGACGCGCGCGACGTGCAGGTGGTCGTCGACACGTTTCACATCTGGTGGGAGCCGGATCTTGCGACGCAGGTCGCGCGGGCAGGCCGCGGCGGCCGCATTGCCAGCTACCAGGTCTGCGACTGGGTGACGCCGATCGCATCCGATGCGCTGCTGTCGCGCGGGTATCCGGGTGACGGGCACATCGACTTCTCGGCGTTCACCCGGCTGGTCGTGGATGCGGGCTACGCGGGCGATATCGAGATGGAGATCTTCCGCCAGGAAGTGTGGGACGACGACCCGGGCGTGGTGGCTCGGCGCGGGGCGACCACGTTTACGGAGCACGTCGCTCCGTACCTGGCGGATCCGCTGGTCGAGTAGCGGCGCGAGGAACGAGCCCGCGTTATCGAGACCAAGCCCACGTCGAAGCCTGGTCTCGATAACGCCGGCTTCGCGCGGCTACTCGACCAGCGGGGTTTGAGCAGCGGGACGGAGCGCGGCTACTCGACCAGCGGGGTTTGAGCAGCGGGACGGAGCGCGGCGAGGCCGGGCTGCTACTTCAGCAGGCGGGAGAGCACGCGGTCGGCGAGCGGCTTGCCGCCCGTCTGGCAGGTGGGACAGTACTGCAGCGTCGAGTCGGCGAAGATCACCTGGCGCACGGTGTCACCGCACACCGGGCATGGCTCGCCGGTGCGACCGTGCACCTGCAGGTTCGATTTCTTCTCGCCCTTGAGCTCGGAGGCCGCGAGTCCGTCGGCACGGGCAACGGCCGCCCTCAGCGTCGACTGGAGTGCGTCGTAGAGCCGGGCCACCTCGTCGGCGGACATCGACGCGGGTTTGAAGGGCGACATCCTCGCTGCGTACAGGATCTCGTCAGAGTATGCGTTCCCGATGCCCGCAATGTTCGTCTGCGCACGCAGCACGCCCTTGATCTGAGCGCGACCCTGGGCCGCAAGGATGCCCGCGAAGACCTCGAGCGTGAAGGATGCGTCGAGCGGGTCAGGCCCGAGCGTCGCGACCCGCGGCACCTCCGACGGGCTTCGCACGAGATAGATCGCGAGCCCCTTCTTGGTGCCCCACTCGGTCAAGTCGAAGCCGCTGCCGTCATCGAGCACCAGTCGCGCGGCGAGAGGCCCGCGGCCCGGTTTCGTGATCGGCGGCGGCGCGGCATCCCGCCACTTCACCCAGCCGGCGAGGGCCAGGTGGACGATCATGTGCACGTCGCCGATCTGGATGTCGAGGAACTTGCCGTGCCGACTCACCCCCGCGATCGTCTGCCCCGTGAGCTCGGACGGGGAGATCTCGAACGTCTTCAGCGCCGCGAACGACACCAGCTGGAGCTTCTGCACGACGCGACCGGTCAGCCGACCGCCGAGGTCGGCCACCAGCGCTTGCACTTCGGGTAGCTCGGGCATCCCTTAAGTCTGCCCGTTTCTCGTGGTTTCGGCAGGCGGGGTCAGCAGGTGCCGGCCCCGCCTGTCGAAGCCGATCTAGAACGGGAGGTGGAGCAGGCCGCCGAGCGTGACCACCTGGAACGTGGTCGTCGCAACAGCGCCGGATGGTGTGGTCGCCGTCATCGTGTGGGTGCCGACCGCGGTGTGCGGCAGCAGCACGATGGCCAGCCCGAGGCCGTGCTTGTCTGTCGTCGTGGTGGTCGCGGGCGCGCCATCCACGGCGATCGACAGCTTCACCCTGGGGTCGAACCCCTGCAGCACCGCGATGGCCAGCGTGCCCTTCAGCACCTTGCCCGGCACCACCTGGATGGTCCCGTTAGCGACCGGCGGCGTCGCTGCAACAGGACGGATGCGCACAACCTGCGGGTCGTGGTCAGACGCCTGCGCCGCAAACTCGGAGTTCACATGGATGACGTCATACTGCACCCGGTTCGCCCCGCCGGAAGACAGCGCCTTCGACACGAAGATGTGGTCGAGCACCTGCGAGATGCCGTCGAACACGTACGTGTACTGCTGGTTCTGCGGCAGCGTCGTGATCAGGTCGGTCAGCGTCGCACCGGAGTCGGTCAGCGTCGTGATGGATGGCGAGAACTGGTAGTCGTTGAAGTCACCCGCCAGCACAACATTGGCGTTGGCATCGACCGCGAGTACCGATTTCACGAAGGCATTCAGCGTCTGCGCCTGCTCACCTCGCTGAATCTCGGACGACCGGGCCGCAGGCTGGAACCGGCCGTCCGAGTTCTGGTCGCCGAGCTTCGAGGCGAAGTGGTTGCCGACCACGATCACCTTCTTGCCCTGGAACACGAACTCGGCCGCGAGCGGCTTGCGGCTTGAGGTCCACGCGGTGTTGGTCGGGTCGACGAGGCCGGGCGACTGCGTGAGGTCGGCCGTGCCATCCGCTGCCTTCACCACACCCACGGATGTCGTGGTGCTGCCACCAGCGACCTGGTCGAGGCTGACGCGGTCGGGGTTGTACAGGAACACGTCCCGGATGTTGCCGCCGGGCTGGCCGCCATCCTTGTCGTTGGCCGGGTCGATCTCGCTCCACTGGTAGCTCGGTCCGCCGGCCGCCGAGATGGCAGCCGTGAACTTCGTGAGCGTCTGGTCAGCGGCAACCGTGCCGTCATCCGTTGCTCCGGAATTGTCCTGGATCTCTTCGACCGAGATCACGTCGGGCGACGCGAGGTTCTCGACGACTCCTGTGGCGAGCGCGTCGTACTTCGACTGAGGGTCGGTCGGCGCGAGGTTCTCGACGTTGTAGGTCGCGATCGCGAGCTGGTCGGTCGCCTGGGCGGTCGCGGCCGTCGGCTGAAGGCCGTTGTTCTGGTAGCTGCCGACGGTGGTCGCGATGATGTCGTACCCACCAAAGGTGGACCAGTCGACTGGCCCAACGGTCGGGCCACTCAGCACGTCGCCGACGTTGGCCGGCGGCACGATCCCGTTGGCCGGCGCGACGAGCACGCGACCGGTCGGAACCGAGTTGTAGCCCGGAATGTAGGTTCCGCCACGCGGGGTGGCCTGCTCGGTCGGCTTCGTCGTCACGTAGATCTCACCGAACTGGGTGTCACCCGGGCCAACGACGCGAGCGTTGTCGACCTCGACGCGCATACCCTCGTGCGCTTCCCAGAACTCGAGCGCGGAGTGGGTCGGGTCGACCGTCGTGATCGATTCGACGTTGCCGCTGGCCGTGGTCGGGGCGTACAGCGCTGGCACGGTGGTCGGCGTGAGGATGACCGGGGCCGGAAGCGCGTTGGCCTTGCTGAGCGTCGTCACGAGCGTCGGCGCGATCTCTGTCGTCGACAGGCTCGCGGTGTTTGCCACCGTCTCGCCGGAGCTCAGCGTGTAGAAGTCCGACACCTTGCCGGTGACCAACACGTCGTCACCGACAGTGACGGTCGGGCTCGAGGTGAAGACGAAGACACCGGATGACGCACTCACCCGGCTCGCGTCTGGTGCGGTCTCCTGGATCCAGAATCCCTTGCTGCTGCCCGTCGAGCGCACGGCGGTTACGACGCCGGGCACCTTGGTGACCGTGTCGCCCACCAGCGGGGACTTGAATCCGTCGCCCTGGACATCCTGGATCGTCGTCGTGCCTGGCACGCACTCGACCGGGGTCGGGGTTGCACTGCAGTCGCTGCCTGCTGGCGGCGCGGTCGAGGCAGCCGGGGTCGGAGCCCCGAGTGCGAAGTCGACAGAGTTGTTGCCGGTATTGGCTGTCGCCGACGTTCGCTGGTCGGATGTCGTGTTGCTGAGCCCCGGGGCCGGGCTCCCGGCTGCGTCGTTCGCGGCTCCGTAGCCGACAAAATCGACGACTCCCGGCGCGCTGTCACAGGTTGCGGCGCATCCGCTCAGGGCGCTCGCGCTCGAGACCAGCGCAACCTTGCCGCTGGCTGCGGACAGCGCGAGCGTTCCGCTGGCGTTCGGGGTCGGCAGGTCTGCGCCGGTAGCTCCCCCGCTTTCGCTCACGAGGTAGAAACCGCCCGCGGCAACGCTGCCGGTCAGCGGGGTCGCCTGCCAGGTGGTGCCAGCGGCCGATGAGTACTGCACGGACCAGCCGGTGAGATCGGCCGTGGTCGTGCCGTTGTTCACGATCTCGATGAAGTCTTTGTTGTATGGCGCACCGCTGTTACCACCGCCCCCGTAGACCTCCGAGATGATGACGTGCGACGAGGTATCGATCGCCGCCGCAGGGGCCGCGAAGCCAAGGCCTGCGCCGATCAGCGCGACCACGGGGATGCCGACGATGGCAGCCCTCGTGAGGCGTTTTGCCGAGAGAGTTGACACTTGAGAGAACTCCGTTCTTTGCAGCACGCGCTAGGGGCCGCGCGCCGAACTACTCGGGTTTCCTCTTTCAGACAATCACGTCCGGCGCCGTCATGGGGGTTAAAACTTGGAGAACTCTGTGCTCATCTGAGCGGTGACATCGGTGGGGGCTAGCGTGGAGTCACAGATGAAACGAGGATGCCGTGGCAAACCAGGTGGACTACTTCGAAATCGGGTCACCAGACCCCGAGGCCAGCCAGGCGTTCTACGGCGGGCTGTTCGGGTGGCAGTTCGGCGAGCCATCCGGTGCCGCGTACCAAATGGTCAACGGCACGGAGGGTGGCCTCTGGGACACCTCCGGGCAGGATGGCGCCAATTGGGCCATCTTCTATGTGCACGTGGACGACGTCCAGGCCTCGCTCGACTCAGCGGTCGCGCTCGGCGCGAAGGTTGCAGTCCCGTTCGTTGACAACGGGCGCATCCAGTTCGCGCACCTCATCGACCCTGACGGCAACCGCTTCGCCATCTGGAAGCCTCTAACCTCGACGAGCTAGTTCCGCCGGTCGAGTAGCCGGCGGCCTAACCCCGCCGGTCGAGCAGCCGCGCGACCCACCCACTCCGTTGGTCGAGTAGCGGCGCGAGGCACGAGCCCGCGTTATCGAGACCACCACACGCACAACTCAGGCTGAACGGTCAGCGTTCGGCGCAACATCCGGCAGTACAGAGTCCTTGTTGCCCGTGCCACTACCGACCGGCCTGAGTCGTGCGTGTGGTGGTCTCGATAACGCCGGGCTTCGCCGCGGCTACTCGACCAGCGGGGTTAGGCCGCCGCTACTCGACCAGCGAAGTCCCGGCCGCAGCGCGGATGACCGCGAGCTGTTCGGCCGCGACAAGGTCGAACGGCTCGAGGGTGCGGTCGGCGCGCGCGAGGATGACCGCGCCCTCGCTCGACGCGATCAGGGTGGCGGCCATCCCGTGGCCACGCGCGGACGGAACGCCACCGGCGACCAGCAGTTCCGCGAGCCGTACCCGCCAGGCGCGAAACACGGTCGCGACGCTTTCGAGCTGCTCCGGGGAGTCGGCGGCGACGGTCACGGCCGCAACAGAGCATCCTGCAGTGAATTTGGATGCCGTGAGCACCAGGCGCCACAGGTCGAGGAAGGTGCGGGCAACCTCGATCGCGGGCTGCCCCTCCATGCGGTCGAGCACCGCGATCGCGCGATCGCCCGCGAGACCGACCGCGGCGAGGACCAGCTCATCCTTACCACCGGGGAAGTGATGGTACAGCGACCCGCGTGGAGCTCCGGATGCCTCGATCACCTCGCTGAAAGACGTGCCCTGCAGGCCACGCTTCGCGAGCAGGACGACCGTGCTGTCGATCATCCGCTGCCGCACATCGCTTGCCATGCCGTCTCCTCCTGTTGACTATGACGATCGTCCTAGTCTATCGTCGTCACCGACGGAGTATAACGAGCGTCATAGTTTCTAAGGAGCAAGCACATGCCCATGATCGACATCTATGCAACAGCGGGAACGTTCGCCGACCCGCACCAGCTCGCGATCGACGCGGCGACGACCGTCAAGACGGTCGAACAGGTGCCAGACATCCCCATGTTCCGGAAGAACACCGCGGCCTTCGTGCACGACCTGCCGGCCGGATCCCTCTCGAATGTCGACGGCGACAGCGACTACGTGCGCGTCCAGGTGCTCACGAACTCGGGCGCCCTCGACCGTGACAAGCAGATCGCGGTGGTCCGCCAGCTCACCGACCTCGTAGCTGCGGCGGCAGGCGACCCCACGCTGACCGAGCGCACCTGGGTGCTCCTCACCGAGGCGCCGGAGGGCGGGTGGGGCCTCTGGGGTCACGCTCACACGAACGCCGAAATCGTAGACGCGGCCCGAGCCGAGATCGGTCGCCTCCAGCAGTAGCGTCGGCCGCTTCGAGGGAATGCTTCGCTGGTCGAGTAGCCGCGGCGAAGCCCGGCGTTATCGAGACCCGCGCCTCGTGCGAGGTATGGTCTCGATAACGCGGGCTCCTGCGTCGCGCCGCTACTCGACCGACGGTATTGCCGCTGGTCGAGTAGCCGCGGCGAAGCCCGGCGTTATCGAGACCCGCCCCCATGCGAGGAGTGGCAATACCGCTGGTCGAGTAGCCGCGGCGAAGCCCGGCGTTATCGAGACCCGCGCCCCTGCGAGGAGTGGCAATACCGCTGGTCGAGTAGCCGCGGCGAAGCCCGGCGTTATCGAGACCACCGCCCCGTCATTGGCGTCGAGGCTTCCGAACGGCAAGACCTTTGAGGTCACCGAACCGCCCCTCGATGAGCGCGATTCGCTTCGCGCGACTCCAGTTCTGCACCTGCTTCTCTCGTGCGAACGCCTCGTCGATCCGGTCGAACTCCTCGCGATACACGAGCTCCACCGGAAGTCGTCGCGCTGTGTATTTGGCCCCATAACCGCACTGGTGTTGCCACAGGCGGTCTTCGAGGCTGACGGTGCTTCCCACGTAAAAGGTGGAGTCGGCACATTTCAGTATGTACATCCATGGCATGGCCACAGTGTGACCAGTATCCGCACCAGCGCGCTCTCTTCATCCACAGGGTTGGTCTCGATAACGCCGGGCTCCGCCGCGGCTACTCGACCAGCGGTACTGCCACACCCCGCACGCGCGGGTTGGTCTCGATAACGCCGGGCTCCGCCGCGGCTACTCGACCAGCGGTACTTCCCGAAGGAGCCGGGCTCCGCCGCGGTTACTCGACCAGCGGTATTGGCGGCGGCCGCGGGGGTTATTCGACGAGCGAGGTGCGCGCGCGAAGGCTGGCGACCTGGCCGAGCAACCTGGCCGCGAAGGCCTGCCGCGAGCGCTCGGGGTCGTCGTGGAAGATCAGCAGCGCGGGCAAGGATGTCGCAAAGAAGTCGATCCTCGCCGGCGTCTCCTGCAACTCGCTTGCGTATGCGGCAAGCCGCGCGGTCAGCGATTCGGCCTCCTCGCGCCGACCCAGCTGGTCAAGCGCCCGGATCGACCAGTACGTCTGGTCGCTGAACTCGTGCGTCGCCATGCCGACGAAGTCACCGGCATAGCCCGCCGCTGTCTGCCAGGCCTCCTGCGCCAGCTCGTCGTGGCCGAGCGCCTGCTCGGAGATTCCCACGAGCCAATACAGTCGCGCGCGGTTGGCGAGCGGATGCCGCCCCTCACCGAGCGAGCCCGGATAGTTGATCGCCTCGGCCAGGTGCCGCCGAGCTGCCGCACCATCGGCGTTTGCGAGCGCCGCCTGGCAGAGCGCGATCTTGGTCGCATCCCACGCCGCGAGAACCTCGCCCTCACCGCCCTCCCAGGGCTGGAACTGGCGGGAGCGCATGGTCACCTCAGCGCGGTCGGCGTCTCCCCGGTCCACGAGCAGGTTGACGTATGCGATGGTGAGATCGTCGCGCGCGGTCACCAGACCCGCGTTCTCCTCGAGCAGCGCAAACCGTTCGTCAACACTCACCCCGGCGCGGCCGCGCAACTGGTCGAACTCGTAGAGGAGTTTCGCGTCATCCGGCTGCTTCTGGCGTGCCGCCTCGAACTCGGCGAGTGCGGCGGCCTGGTCTCGGCGCACGTTGTAGAGCGCGATGCCCAGATTGCGATGCGCGATCGCTGCCAGCAGGGGCGCTGGGTCACTCGAGACCGCGCGGGTCCAGAGGTCGATCGCCAGCTTGTAGCTGCCCTTGTCGTAGTGCCAGCTCGCCAGGAGAGTCGCGGCCGTCGCATCTGTGGGGTTCACGTCGAGAGCGAATTCGAGCGCCGCGACGTCTGCCAATCGCGACGGCAGGCAGTGCCGGAAGTCGCTTGCGCTCGCACGTGCCAGCGCATCGACCACCTCCGTCGGGCCGACCAGTTGCGCCCGGTGGTATAGCGCAACGGTCGCAACACCCACCTGGCCGACCGGGGTCGCCGCCGCCGCCGCGATGGTCGCGTCGAGAAGCCTCACCGCGTCAGCCTCGAACCCCGATGCCGCGTACTCAATGGCGACGTCGAGGAGCGTCGGCGCATCCGTCGTGATGGGGAGCCCGAGCAGTTCACGGGTCCACTGGTCGAGCGGGTCACGACCGTGTTGGGCCAGCAGCAGCGCGTTGGCCTCGTCGCTGGCACCGCGAGCGCGCAACAGCATGGCAAGCAGGCAGGTGGCCTGCAGATGCGCGACCTCGTGCTCGAGCACGGTGCGAAGGGCAGCCTCTGCCCGCAACGACTGGCCGGTGCGAGCCAGGGCGCGCCCGAGCGCGAAGGATGCCGGGACCAGCCATCCGGAGTTCCAGGTCGCCTTGACCAGTGGCTCGATCGCCTCAGCGTGCCTGCCCTGGTGCACGAGGTTCAGGCCCAGCCGGTAGTGCGCCTCGCCGTCTGCCGGGTTGGGGACACGCTCAAGCAGACGCGACAACGCAGCGCGGAAGTGTGACTCCGCCTCGACGTAGAGGGCTGCGCGATCCAGCCGCGCGCCAACGGCGACGTTCGCGCGCACATCTGAACGGTCACGGCTGAGCGCTTCATCCCAGTACGGAAGCGGATCGCGCGTTGCATGACGATACTGCTCGAGATACTGGCCGGTGTAGAACAGTTCGTCGCTCGATGCGATCTCCTGCGGATCCGCTGGCTCCGTCGACAGTCGCGGTGGCTCCCCCGGTGACTGCCTGCGATCGATCCAGCGCAGCACCTCCGTGCCTGCCGAGCGAACGACGACGACGAGCGGCGTGCCGAGATCGAGGCCAGCCACGGTCGTCCGTTCGATGGCCGGGGCACCGGGGGCGACATCCACCTCGACAGTCGCGATCACCGTCCCGTCGAGGGTCGCGACCTCGACGCTGACGTCGTCGAACTGGCGCGAAACGGCAAGACCCAGTTCCAACTCCGAGCCCGCCCCAGCGGCCGTCACCGCGAAGTGCAGCGCCGCATCGAGGGATGCCTGCTGCACGGTTCCGATTCGCTGGATCGGGTACCAGAACTGGCTGAAGGTCTTCGTCTCGCCCGGCGTCAGGTACGAGAAGTCCGGCTGGTTGTCTGTGTACGCGCCGGCCATCAGCTCGATGTACGGACCATCGTCGTCGGTGAGGTTGCGGTCCCATGCCCAGCCGAACTCAGAGTTGCCCCACGTCCACTGCTTCTTGCCGGGCACGACGCCGCGGTTGGCCCAGTGCACGAAACCGGCCTCGCGGGCGTGGTCGTAGCCTCCGAAGAAGTTGTCCTCGGTCGAGGTGACCATGTACGAGGTCGGAACCGGGATGTTGCGGTACCAGTCGATCCGGTCGGCATCCGGCTGCTCGGCCGAGACCCTCGCCGGATAGTCGACCCCGTAGTACGTGCCATCGACCCGCGGGAAGCTCGCGACCGCGCGCTTCGCGTGGTCGGCGACGTAGTGCACGTCGGTCGGAAAGAACGACTGGTAGTCGTCGTTCACGGCCGCGGCCACATTCGCCCACCAGAGGAACGTCTGGGTCTCGTCGCTGCGGTTGTAGAGCCGCACGCGGGCCTCGATCACCGCGCTGTCCGGCCGCAGGCGGATCCCGTGCATCCCCTTCATTCGGCTGAACGGGTCGTGGTCGCTGCACCACACAGTGATCGCGCCGTCGCTCTCGCGCTCGATCTCGACATCCGTCGGCAGGAACGTGCCCGGCCGGTGATGCTGCGGCCAGTTGAACTCGACGCCACCCGACACCCACGGCCCTGCCAGCCCGACGAGGGCAGGCTTGATCACGTTGTTGCGATAGAAGAAGTCGTAGTCTGCGACCTTGTCATAACCGATATGGATGCGCCCGCCGAGCTCCGGCAGGATGACCAGCCGCACCCACTCGTTTTCGAGATGGATGGCGCGCCAGAGATGTGACTCGGGGCGCTGGCTGATGCGCTCGTGGAACGGCAGCGGGAACACCTTGCCGGAGGAGCCCTGATAGACCCGCGAGTCGAGAAACGCCGGATACGGGCTCGGCTCCTCAGGCAGATACGAATCGATTTCGAGAGGCTCGTCCCACGCGGCGACGCCGTCCGTTGCGAACTGGGCGGGCACGGGCGGCAGGATGATCCGGGACGGCATGCGAGACAGGCTACGAGCACCCCTCGCATACCCGATAGAAGGATCGTGCGGACTATCTGGACAAAACGCTTATGTCCAGTTCAGCCCTTGTGCTGGGCGCGGTAATCGCGCGGTGTGATGCCATGCACCTGGCGGAATTGGCGAGTGAAATAAAACGCGTCCGGATACCCGACAGCCTCGGCGATGATCGAAACCGGCTGGCCCGTCGTGTCGAGCATTTCGCGGGCGCGGGCCATCCGCAGCTGGGTCTGGTACTGCAGCACGGGGTAGCCGATGTGCTTCTTGAACAGGGCGCTGAAGTGCGAGCTGGAGAGCCGGGCCATGGCCGAGAGTTCAGCGACGCTCACGTGTTCGTTGATGTGGGCGCGCAGGTAGGCGGCCGCCTGGTCGA
The DNA here is from genome assembly GCA_036499165.1 of Galbitalea sp. Lineage (GTDB taxonomy): Bacteria > Actinomycetota > Actinomycetes > Actinomycetales > Microbacteriaceae > Galbitalea. The sequence goes on from DASYEE010000176.1 coordinate 13,211, forward strand.
TGACATCGGATGTCGCATCCGAGGTCGTGCGATCCGCCGCCAGCAGCGTCAGGGCGTGCCATGCGGCGCCAGCAGCAGCCAGCAGGCTCGGGGTCGTCGAGTCGCGTTCCATCCACTGCACGACCTCGGTCATGAGCGTCACGATCGGGTAGACGTTGGCCGGACGCCGCACCGGAGCCTCGATCGTCATGTTCGCAGCAGTCAGGAATCCGGGGAGCTCGCGGCCTGCCACGTGGATCCACCAGAGGGTCCACGGGTCGTCGGCGTCCGCGCCGTATGCGTGGGGATGACCCGGCGGAAGCACCACGACCTGCCCCGGTGCAACCTCGAACCGACCCGCCGCCGTCTCGCACCATCCCTTGCCCTTTGCGCACACGATGACGACCGCCTGGGTGAGCGGAGTATTGCGAGTGCGGCCGTGCGACTGCGCCTCCGGGAAGTACCCGCAGTCGGTCACCACGAGATGATTGGTACCGGGCTGGTCGAGGAACTCGCGGACCCGGGGCCTGGGGAGGACGAGCATCCGTTGTCCTGGAAAGCCGTCGGCGATGAGCATGAGACGAGTGTGAGGGCTGGATCGTCGTTTTGTCCAGATAGTCAACGACTTTCTTCTATTGGCCCATTCGAGGTCGAACGTACCTTTCTGACATGCTCAGTGACACCGAGCGCCCAGCACGTCTACCCAATCACTGCACAGAATGGAGTCGAAGATGACCCGCAGATCACGTCGCCTGCTCGCCGCGACCGGTTTGGCGCTCGCCGCAACCGTGGCGCTGGCGGGTTGTGTCTCAACCGGAGGCACAGCAAGCACCACAGCCGTCACGAAGGATGCATCGGGGCCGCTGGTCCTCCAGTCGCGCTTCACCGGCGCCGAGAAGGCCGGCCTCGAAGCCGTCATCAAGGCGTTCGACAAGAAGGGCGAAGGAAAGGTCCAGCTCAACAGCCTTCCGACCACGACCTTCGACACCCAGCTCCCGTCGTACCTCACCTCGAAGAACCCGCCGGATGTCTACACCTGGTACGCCGGCCAGGCCACCCGCGATTTCGCAGACCAGGGTCTGCTGCTTGACCTGTCGGATGTCTGGAAGAAGAGCCTCGGCAACTACTCGAGCGCACTGAAGACCCTCAGCAGCACGTCAAAGGGCGAGCAGGTGTTCGTCCCGAGCGACTACTACTGGTGGGGCGTTTACTACAGCAAGTCGGAGTTCGCGAAGCTCGGCATCACGCCGCCGAAGACGTGGGATGACTTCCTTGCCGACTCGGCCAAGATCAAGTCGCAGGGCGTCACGCCGATCACCATGGGGCTCAGCGACAACTCGTGGCTTGCAGCCGCGTGGTTCGACTACCTCGACCTGCGCATCAACGGCGCGAAGTATCACCTCGACCTCCTGGCGGGTAAGCACTCGTTCGACAGCGCTCCGGTGAAGAAGGTCTTCGCGGCCTTCAAGCAGGTCCTGCCATTCCTGTCGCCGTCCGTTCTCGGAACCTCGTACAACCAGTCGATGAGCGACCTGTCGACGGGCAAGGCCGGGATGTACCTTGCCGGCGCCTTCCTCGAGACGGCCGTGCCGAAGGCCACCCGCAGTGACCTCGGGTTCTTCCAGTTCCCCGTCATCGACCCGGCAGTGCCCGTGTCCGAGGAAGCGCCGACCGACGGCTTCATGGTCAGCGCCAAGACCACACGCCCGGCTCTCGCCAAGCGGTTCCTCGAATTCGCGGCCGGCGCCAAGGGCCAGTCGCTCCTCCTGAACGGTGAAGACGGCATCTCCCTTGCGGTCAACCCCAGCGCGACCCAGACCATGGATGCGCTGTCAACGCAGGGCAAGCAGATGCTGCAGTCGGCCAGCCAGGTCACGCAGTTCTTCAACCGCGATGCGGGAGACGCTCAGCAGACGCCCGCTGACACCGCGCTGACGCAGTTCATCGCCCAGCCGAACAACCTCGACGCGATCCTCACAGCGTGGCAGGCCTCGGCCGTGAAGTTGCGGTCTGGTTCGTGACCTCAGTTTCAACTCGACTCGGTCGGCGGCGGGCATCCTTCCCGCCGCCGGTCGTGTTCGCCCTCGTGCTCGTCCCGTTCGTCATCGAAGCGATCGGGGTGTTTTGGCCAGCCATCCAGGGCGTGATGCTCTCGTTCCTCAACTGGAACGGCATCGCGCCGGCGAAGGTCGTAGGCCTCGGCAATTACGCCAGCCTCTTCGCTGACCCGATCTTCATCACCGCTCTCAAGAACACCGCGATCTGGATCGTCCTCTTCGGCGGCCTGTCGTTCGTCGGTGGCCTCGGGGTCGCGCTCCTGTTCCAGTCCGACCGGCGCGGTGTCGGGATCTACCGAACGGCGCTCTTCCTGCCGATCGTGTTCTCCCTCGTTGTCACCGCGCTGATCTGGGACACCTTCTTCCAGCCGACGGGCATCCTGAACGGCCTGCTCAACTCGCTCGGCCTGCACAGCTGGACCCGCGAGTGGCTTGCCGACCCCGCGACGGCGCTCTACGCGATCATCGTCGCAGCGCTCTGGCGAGAGATCGGCTACGTGATGGTGCTGTTCATCGCCGGGCTGAAGGCACTCGACCCTGCGGTCACGGAAGCGGCCAAGATGGACGGCTGCACTCGCTGGCAGCGCTTCCGATACATCACCTTCCCGCAGCTTCGCAGCGTCAACCTCGTCATCCTGTCCGTGCTCGTGATCGACTCGCTCCGCTCATTCGATATCGTCTGGGCGATGACAGCGGGCGGCCCGTTCAACTCGACCCAGCTGCTCAGTACGTACATGTACTCCGAGGCGTTCCAGGGGCGCCAACTCGGATATGCCTCCGCGATCGCCGTGATCATCTTCGTGCTCGCGCTTGGCGTCATCATCACCTACCTGGTGCGTGCTCTCTCCGAGGACAAGGAATCATGACCGCAACGAGCGTCGCCGTCACCCCAACGCAGGCCCCACGCCGGATGCACCGCCGCCAGGGTTACCGGCAAATCTTTGGGACCGTGGGGTTCCATGTGTCTTCGAGTGTGATCTCGCTGCTGTGGTTCGCGCCGATCCTGCTGGTGCTCGTGACGTCGTTCCGCAGTTTCGACGACGTCGCAGGCAACGGCGTCTCGAGCCTCCCGCACAGCTTCACGTTCGCGACCTATGAGCAGGCGTGGAGACTCGGTGGCCTCGCCCAGGCGCTGACCAACAGCATGATCGTCACGGTGCCGACCGTCGGGCTCTCGCTGCTGCTTGCCGCTGCGGCCGCCTTCGGACTCAGCCGCTACCGCATCCCATTCCGTCGCACGATCCTGCTGATCATGCTGGCGGGCAACCTGCTTCCGGTTCAGACCATCCTCATTCCCATCGCGCGCATCACCCAGGATCTCGACATCTTCGACACCCTGGGCGCGTTGGTCGCCGTGCAGACGGCGTTCGGTCTCGGCTTCTACACGTTCGTGCTGTACGGATTCATGCGCTCGATACCGACCGAGCTGCAGGATGCTGCGTCGATCGACGGCGCGAGCCCTGTGAGGATCTTCCTGCAGGTGATCCTGCCGCTGGCGCGACCGGCGCTGGCCGCCCTTGGTGCGCTGTCGTTCACCTGGATCTTCAACGACCTGCTCTGGTCGATCACCCTGATCCAGACATCCTCGAAGCTGCCGACGACCGCCGCGGTCTTGTCGCTGCAGGGACAGTACGTGTCTTCGTGGTCGGTTATCGCGGCTGGCACCGTTATCGCGGCGATCCCCTCCGCGATCGTCTTCTTCGTCTTCCAGCGCAGCTTCGTCGGCGGCCTCGCCCTCGGTTCGGTCAAGTAGCCCGCGGAGTGCTGGTCGAGTAGCGGCGCGAGGCACGAGCCCGCGTTATCGAGACCCGCGAGGCCGCTCGCGTCGACCGGAGTAACCGAGGACGTCGTGGGCCTGGTCTCGATGACGCCGGCTTCGCGCGGCTACTCGACCAGCGAGGCGGTGCGGCGCGACAGCGGGTCAGGCGAGGGGGTGCGGCGCGACAGCGGGTTAGGCGAGGGGGTGCGGCGCGACAGCGGGTCAGGCGAGGTCGAGGTCGAGGCGCCAGCGGAGGGCGCCTCGCGACGGGATGCGCGCGGCCGTGCCGTTGTCGATCGCCCAGGCGAGCGAATCGCGGTAGGCGGTGGATGGCTCGAGGGCGATCACGGTCTCGGTCGAGTATGCCGCGCGGTCGAACCAGAGTCCGAGATAGTCGCAGCCCTCGAACGCCAGGGTGAGGGATGCGCCGTCGTCGTGCACCAGGCTCGCGCTGGTCGGCCGCAGACCCGGGTCGACGTACAGTTTGCGGAATCCGCCCGGTTCGAGGGTGCCGGCGGTCGCGAGGTCCGCGCTCCACTCGAGGGCCACGTCCCTGTCGCCGAGTACGTCGACCACGCGGTCGATACCCGGCTCGAGCTGCACGCGCGTGGTCGCGGTGGCCAGGAACTGGGGATGCGCCGCCCAGAGAAACGGCAGCGCGTCGCCCTCGCTCGTGGCCGAGTAGTCGATCGTCATGCCGGCGCCCCGAAGCTCGATCGTGCGCGTCAATTCGTAGCCGAGCGATGCTCCGCGAGCCGCCATGACCAGGCGTTCGCCCGAATGCTCGACGACACTCCAGGTCACCGCCCAGAGGTCCCCGTGGTCAGGTAGCGGGCGGCCGTCGACCACGCACTCGTCGATCGTGGGGGCGCACTCGTCCCAGCCCGCGAGGTCGTCGGTGAAGTGCAGGGGGGTTGTGTTCTCACGCGCGGACGATTGCGCTAGCCACTCTCGGCCGTCGGCACCGATGAGCGAGGTCAGCCGGCCACCGCGCGCGGCATCCACGGCGATCGCGATGCCGGGCGCGGCCAGGCGCAGGAGGCTCATCGCGTGTCAGTCGAGGCGATCGAAGATCAGCACGTCCGTGTCGATGGCGAGTGCGAACGGCACCACGACACCGACGCTCGCGGCTGCGGCTCCCGTGACCACGACATCCGTTCCGCGCAGGCGATACCTGGTCGCCGCGACCAGCCGCGCGGGACGAACCCGCACCTGCTCGCGATCGGAGATGCGGTCGCGATCGCGGTCGAACACGAGCACGCACACGGCGCCGTCGTATTCATACTCGATGGCGTATGTATCGTCGGCGGGGGAACCGTGGCGCACCGCGACACCGCGATGGACGATCTCGCGAATCGCTCGGTACACCGCGATCAGTTCGCTGGCACGCGCGCGCTGCTCGACGCTCCAGTTGCCGAGATCGGCGCCGATCCCGAGCACGCCGGCCATCGACACCACAAACCGATATTCGAAGCTCACCGGGTAGCGGTCGCGCATTCCCGCCTCATCTGCCACCCACGAACTCATCGCGTACGCGGGATACGCCGAAAGATAGCCGTGCTGGATCGCGAGACGGTCGCGCGGGCCGGTCTCGTCGCTCGTCCAGACGACATCCGCGAGGCCGAGTACGGCGTTGTCGATGCGACCGCCGCCCGACGCACACGCTTCGAGGGTGACCTCCGGAAATTCCGCGCGCAGCATCCTGAGGATCTCGTAGTAGCCGTTCGTGTGCTGGATGCTCCACTGCCTGCCATGCGGGTCGCCCGGCCTCCCGCCATCGCTGACGGGCCGGTTCATGTCCCACTTGAGGTAGCTGATCGGGGCGGACCGGAGCAGGTCGCGCAGCATCTGCTTGATCCACTCGACGACTTCCGGTCTTCCGAGGTCGAGCACGAGCTGGTTGCGCACGTAGACCAGCGGACGATCGCCCGCGCGATAGACCCAGTCGGGATGCTCTCGGTAGAGATCGCTGTCTGGATTGACCGCCTCCGGCTCGACCCAGATTCCGAATCCCATGCCGAGGTCGCCGACGGCGTCGGCAAGTGCCCGGATGCCGTTCGGGAACTTCGCCGGGTCGGCTCGCCAGTCACCCAGCCCGGCCTTGTCTCCCGTGCGGCCGACGAACCAGCCGTCATCGACCACGAACGTCTCGACGCCGACCTCTGCGGCAACCCTCGCCAGCTCGAGCTGGTGGTCGGCGCGCACGTCGAAATAGGTGGCCATCCACGAGTTGTAGACGATCGGCCTGGTGGACTCCTCGAGTGAGCGAGCCAGCCGCGCCCGCTGGTATTCGTGCCAGGCCTGCGTGACGCCCTCCGGGCCATCCTCGCTCCACACCCCGACCGACGCTGGCGACTCGAAGCTCTCACCCGGCAGGAGCGTGACCGTGGTCGTGTCGTCATCGACCCCGCAGGAGACGCGCACTCGGTCACCGACGATGGAGGCCTCGGCCTGCAACCGCCACGATCCGCTCCACTCGAGCGCGACTCCGTACGCTTCTGCGGCACGGTCAGCCGTCGACTCGACCGTGACCACCGGGCTGAACGCGAGGCTCGTGACACCCTGCCTGCTGCCGATGCTCAATGCCCCGTAACCAAGGTCGAGCTGCTGCGGCTGGAACTCCTGTGCCCAGGCCCCCGCGAGATAGTGGATGCGCGCCAGCTGGCCGACCGGGAGCGACCAGCCAGCGCTGAACACCCGCGGGAGTTCGACGGTGCGCGTCTGCGAGAGGTTGTCGAGCGCCATCCAGCGGCGGACGACATCCGTTCCTGCGTCGGTCGCGGTGCTGAGGGTGAGGCGCAGCTCGCCCGTCTCGTCGGCGAACGGCACGTGCAGCGTCGCTCCGTCTACGCCATCGTCGAATCGGATGCCGGAGGTCTCGACCGTCCAGGCGGCGCCGGTCAGGGAGTCGCCGCGATCGATGAGCAGCTCACTGAACGCCGTGTGGCGCTGCCCGGCCGTCGCGTATTCGAGCGGTGCGACATCCGCCGGCAGCCTGTACTGGGGAAACCGGGTCGGCTCGCTCCACGGTTCGACGCCACCGAACGCCGGCGCTCCCCAGTGGTCGAGCACGAGCCCCGATCCATCCGGCAGAAGGCTCACGATGTATTCGCTGCTTCGGGTGGCGAGCGTCCACTGCTGCGGCACGGTACCTCTTCTTCTCGTCTGGTCAGGCCGTTTCGAGCCTAGGGGCGGAGGCGCACGCGGGGAATGGATCATCCCCCGGCAGACCTGCACAAATCGCGGGCCACGCGTTCGACAGGACCGCGTGGCGCAGAATCGCCAGTTCGTCCTGTTGGGACGGGGTTCGGGCTCATTCATCCTGTTGAGACGCTTGGCGGCAGCACGCGACAAACGAGCGCACGGCGGTGCCAACCACGGCGCGGTATGGTGCTGTCAGCGATCAAGACAAGAGGAGCGCCGTGACCGCACCACCCCCATCGGATGCTCTTACCGGCCGCACCATCTGGGCTGGCAGTATCGCCGCGCGACTGGGCTCGTACCTGCGAACGGAATCCGGCAGCTCTGGCGTTTTGCTGGCCGCCATCGTCGCGGCCCTCGCCTGGGCCAACTTCAGCGCGTCCAGCTACGACCTGGTGTGGGGCCTGAAATTCACGGTGCGCCTCGGCACGTTCGGACTGGACATGGACCTGCGCGACTGGGTCGGCGCCGGTCTCATGACTCTGTTCTTCCTGGTGGTGGGCCTC
>DASYEE010000177.1:0-22441 GCA_036499165.1 Galbitalea sp.
GGAGTGATCGACCTCGAGCGCACCATTCCCAACATCGCAACGCTCAAGCAGCCCAACCAGCCGACGCATGACATCTCACTCCCCCGGCGCAGTCTCCGCGACTGCCTGGCAGAGGAACTGCGCCGCCTCGACCCCGACGACCTCTTCGGTGAAGTGATCAAGCACGGGGTCATCGAGCTCGAGAAGCACGGCAAGGGCAGTGGCAGGGAGCCGCTGAAGGCTGCTCACAAGGCGGAAACCAAATGACCGCCGACAGGCGCGTGCTCGTCCACCCGGACAAGGCATCGCTCGCGGCCTCGATTGCCGCTCGCTTCATCACGAAGCTGGTGGACATCATCGACGAGAAGGGTGAAGCCACCGTGGTCCTGACCGGGGGCACCATGGGATACGCGAGCCTCCAGGCCGTCAACGCCTCGGATGCCCGCGACTCGGTCGACTGGTCACGCGTCAATTTCTGGTGGGGTGACGAGCGCTGGCTGCCGGCGGGAGACCCCGAACGCAACGAGACCCAGTCGCGCGACGCCCTGCTCAGCCACATTGCGCTCGACCCGGAGAAGGTGCATGCTTTCGCCGCATCCGATGATGGACTCGAGCTCGATGACGCGTCGGCGGCCTATGCGGCCGATCTCCAAGCATCCGCGCCGGACGGGTCAGCGCTGCCAACCTTCGACATCACTTTTCTCGGCGTGGGTCCAGATGGTCATATCGCTTCGCTGTTCCCGGAGCGCGGCGGCATCAAGGAGGAGCAGAAGACCGTCATCTCGGTGCGCAACTCGCCGAAGCCACCGCCAGAGCGACTGAGTCTCACGCTTCCCGTGATTAACTCCTCAGAGCGAATCTGGCTCGTTCTCTCCGGTGCGGACAAGGCTTCCGCGCTCGGGCTGTCGCTGGCGGACGCGAGCGTGTTCGAGGTCCCGGCGGCCGGCGTTCGCGGTCGCAGGCGCACACTATTTTTCGTCGACCAGGATGCGGCCGCAGAGGTCCCGGAGAACCTGACGACCCCAGGACTGTTTTGGACGGGCGAGGACGCCTAGAACGCGTTCGTCGATTGAGGCTGTCGAAACCGGGTTTCGACAGGCTCAACCAACAGGAATCGCTGTTAGCTCGTCACCGTGCCGCGGCGCGCACGCAACTGTTCGAGTGCCTCATCGAGGAGTTCGGCCGCTTCGGTCTCCGTGCGGCGCTCCTTCACGTAGGCGAGGTGCGTCTTGTAGGGCTCGAGCTTGGCAACCGACGGCGGGTTGTTCTTGTCGCGCCCGGCCGGGAGACCGGTGGATGGCGAATCGATGATGTCGGGAATCTCTTCGTCCGGCAGGTTCGCCGCGAAGTTGCGCACCGTCTCGTTGCCGAGCTCGTCCCAATAGGAGACCTGGATGCGATCGGCGTGAAAGCCGCGATCCTGCTCACCCATGGGGCCCGCTCCGACTCGTGATCCGCGAATAGCACTGCCGCCTGAAGCCACGTTCTTCTCTTCTCGTCGAGGGGATGTGTTTAGGAAGCCGCGAACTTGGTGATGAGACCAAGCACGATGATGCAAACGAACCAAATCACGACAATGAGCACCGTGATGCGGTTCAGGTTGCGCTCAGCGACCCCAGAGGCGCCGAGATTCGAGGTGACGCCGCCACCGAACATGTCGGAGAGGCCCCCACCGCGGCCACGGTGCAGAAGGATGAGGAGGGTCAGCAGGAGGCTGGTGAGCCCGAGTATGACCTGCAGCACGACCTGGAGAATTTGCACGGTAGACCTTTCACACGGCTCGTGTCACCCGACATAAGCCTCAGACAGTATAACGACTAGCTGGGCGACTCTTTAGGTGCCGACGTGCTTGCGGAACCGCGCGATGCTCGAGAACTCAGCAATATCGAGGCTCGCACCGCCGACCAGTGCGCCGTCCACATTCGGCTGGCGCAGGAAGCTGGCAATGTTCGTCGACTTGACCGAACCGCCATAGAGGATTCGCGTTACATCGGCGACCTCGCCCCCGAGCACCTCGGCCACGACGTATCGCAGCTGTTCCGCGACCTCCTCGGCCTGCTCCGGCGTCGCCGCCTGACCCGAGCCGATGGCCCACACAGGTTCATAGGCCACGACGATGTCCGTCGCACCCTCCGACAGGGACAGCGCGGCGCGAAGCTGCGAGATGGGCACAGCGCTCGAACCGTAAAGCTCAAGGTCTTCCGCAGTCTCACCAACACAGATGACCGGGACGAGGCCGTGCTGAGTTGCGATCGCCACCTTCTCGGCGATCAGTTCGTCGTTCTCGTGGTGGTACTGCCGGCGCTCTGAGTGTCCGATGATCACGTACGGCACGTCCAGAGCCTTCAGAAACGCGGCTGAGATCTCACCCGTGTACGCGCCGGAGACGTGCGCGGAGACATCTTGCGCGCCAAAGCCCAGCTCGAACTTGTCCGCTGCGATCAGCGACTGCACGGATCGGAGATCCGTGAACGGGGGGAAGACTGCGACCTCGGTCTCGCGGTAATCGTGACGGGCATCCGACAGGCTCCACGCCAGCTTCTGCACGAACGCGATCGACTGCAGGTGATCGAGGTTCATCTTCCAGTTGCCGGCGATGAACGGAATCCGTTCGCCCTGCTTCACGCTTGCCATCCAAGAACCTCCAACCCGGGAAGCCGCTTGCCCTCGAGGAACTCGAGACTTGCACCGCCTCCTGTTGAGATGTGACCGAACTGGTCGTCTGAGAATCCGAGAGCGCGAACCGCGGCAGCGGAGTCTCCGCCGCCGACGACGGACAGGCCGGAGACCTTCGTCAGTGCCTCGGCGACCGCCTTCGTGCCTGCGGCGAAGGGAGCAAGCTCGAACACGCCCATTGGGCCGTTCCAGAACACCGTCTTCGCTTCGGCAATTGCTGCGGCGAAGGCCGCGGAGGTGTCTGGCCCGATGTCGAGACCGAGACCGTCGGCGCCGAACGGAGTCGACTCAATTGCGTCAGCTGCCGTGATGACCGTCTCGGCGTCCGCCCCGAACTTCGATGCAACGACGATGTCCGTTGGCAGCACGAGCTTCACGCCGAGCTTCTCCGCCTGCGCGATGTAGCCCTTGACGTTGTCGATCTGTTCGGCCTCGAGAAGGCTCTTGCCGACCGGATGTCCCTGGGCGGCGAGAAATGTGAACAGCATCCCTCCGCCAACGAGCATCGAGTCGACCTTCGGCAACAGTGCGCCGATGACGTCGAGTTTGTCTGACACCTTCGAGCCGCCGAGAACGACGACGTATGGCTTTTCTGGCGACTTCGTGAGTCGCTCGAGAACCCCGAGTTCTTCGACGATGAGGAGACCGGCTGCGCTCGGGAGGAGGTTCGCCAGCTCGAAGACGCTCGCCTGTTCGCGGTGTACGACCCCGAATCCGTCGGAGACGAACGCGTCACCGAACTGCGCGAGCTGCGCAGCAAACGCCTCGCGCTCCGCCCCATCCTTGCTCGTCTCCCCCGGGTTGAACCGCAGGTTCTCGAGCACCGCGACGTCGGCGTCGTCGAGGCTTCCGACGGTCTCCTCGGCGGAACCACCAACTGTGTCGTTGGCGAACGCCACGGGTCGGTCGAGCAGCTCACCGAGGCGATAGGCGACAGGTTCGAGGCTGTAGTCGCTGTTCGGCTTGCCGTCGGGTCGACCGAGGTGCGAAATCACGACGACGCGCGCGCCGGCGTCGACGAGCTTCTTCAGAGTTGGAACCGAGGCGCGGACGCGACCGTCGTCTGTGATCTCGCCGTTCTTTAGGGGAACGTTGAGATCACAGCGAACGATCACGCGCTTGCCGGAGAGGTTTCCCAGCGAGTCGAGCGTGCGAAGGGTCACAGCGCGTTACAGCCGGTCTGCGACGTATTCGGTGATGTCGACGAGGCGGTTGGAGTAGCCCCACTCGTTGTCGTACCACGACGCGACCTTGACCTGGTCGCCGATCACCTTGGTGAGCTCCGCGTCGAAGATCGACGAGTGCGGGTCGCCCTGGATGTCGCTCGAGACGATCGGGTCCTCTGTGTAGCTGAGGATGCCCTTCAGCGAGCCCTCGGATGCCGCCTTGTACGCGGCGTTGATCTCATCAACCGAGACCTGCTTGGTCGACTGGATCGTGAGGTCGGTGATCGACCCGGTGATCACCGGAACACGAAGAGCGTAGCCGTCCAGCTTGCCGACCAGCTCGGGGATGACGAGGCCGAGGGCCTTGGCGGCACCCGTCGAAGTCGGGATGATGTTGGCAGCCGCTGCGCGAGCACGACGGAGGTCGCTGTGGGGGCCGTCCTGCAGGTTCTGGTCGGCGGTGTACGCGTGGATCGTGGTCATCAGGCCACGTTCGATGCCGAAGTTGTCCATGAACACCTTGGCAAGGGGCGCCAGGCAGTTGGTCGTGCAGGAAGCGTTGGAGATGATGTCGTGCTTCGCCGGGTCGTATGTGCCCTCGTTCACGCCGAGGACTAGCGTCGCGACATCCTCGCCGCTCGCCGGGGCGGAGATGATGACCTTCTTGGCGCCCGCGGTGATGTGCGCACGAGCATCTGAGGACTTCGTGAAGCGACCGGTCGACTCGATGACGACGTCGACACCGAGGTCTCCCCACCCGAGCTGCGCGGGGTCGCGCTGAGCCAGGACCTTAATCGCCCTGCCGTTGACGATGATCGAGTCTCCATCGACCTCGACGGTTGCGCCGAGACGGCCACCGACCGTGTCGTACTTCAGGAGATGAGCGAGTGCAGCCGGGTTGTCGAGGTCGTTTACTGCCACGATCTCGAGGTCGCTGCCCTTGGCGAGGGCCGCACGGAAGAAGTTACGGCCGATCCGGCCGAAGCCGTTGATACCGATCTTGACGCTCAATGAAACTCCAGGTGTTCATGCGCCCACGACGGACGCTCGTGTGGTGGTTTTGTGAGGATTATGCGTGTGGCCGGGGCGAAAACCCCGGCCACCTCGCCGTTACGAGAGTAGCAGTAGCCCGCTCGCGTTATCGCGCGCCGCCTGGAAGCGCGCCTGCGCATCTGCCCAGTTGACGATGTTCCAGAACGCCTTGACGTAGTCAGCCTTCACGTTCACGTAGTCGAGGTAGAAGGCGTGCTCCCACATGTCGAGCTGCAGGATCGGGATTGTGCCGAGCGCCGTGTTGCCCTGCTGATCGAAGAGCTGCTGGATGATCAGCTGCTTGCCAATCGGGTCCCACGACAGGACGGCCCAGCCGGAGCCCTGCAGGCTGATGGCGGCGGCCGAGAAGTGGCCGACGAACTTGTCGTATGAGCCGAAGAAGTCGTCGATTGCGGCGCCGAGCTCGCCGGTCGGCTTGTCGCCGCCGTCTGGCGAGAGGTTCTTCCAGAAAATCGAGTGGTTGATGTGCCCACCCAGGTGGAAGGCGAGGTCTTTCTCGAGCTTCGGGACGTTGGCGTAATCGCCTGACTCACGTGCCTCCGCGAGCTTGGCCAGGGCGGTGTTGGCGCCAGCCACGTAAGCGGCATGGTGTTTGTCGTGATGGAGCTCCATGATCCGAGCGCTGATATGCGGTTCAAGCGCCGCGTAGTCGTAGGGAAGATCCGGAAGTGTGTACTCAGCCATCAAATATCTCCTAGCAAATTGACCCCGAGCAGTGCGAGTCGCGACGGCCGGGGGGACTCTTTCAGTCTACTGACGACAACCCAGCCGTCATTCGGATGCTTCCCAGATTCAGTCATCCAGATCGGGTGGGAGATTGGCGTCCGTTCCGGGGATGCCGAGGTCGGATGCCCGCTTGTCTGCCATGGCGAGGAGCCGACGGATCCGGCCAGCCACGGCATCCTTCGTCATGGGTGGATCGGCATGGTGGCCGAGTTCGTCGAGGCTGGCATCGCGGAAACGCAGCCGGAGGTCGCCCGCGTACCGCAGGTGCTCCGGGACATCGTCGGCGAGGATCTCGAGCGCGCGCTCGACCCGGGAGCAGGCGGCCACCGCTGCCTGGGCAGAGCGACGCAGGTTGGCGTCGTCGAAGTTGACGAGACGGTTCGCGGTGGCCCGCACCTCGCGGCGCTGGCGCATCTCTTCCCACGACTTGACGCTCTGCTGCGCGCCCATGAGCACGAGCATCGCGCTGATCGCCTCGCCATCACGGATTACCACGCGGTGCACCCCGCGAACCTCGCGAGCCTTGGCGGAGATGCGCAGTCGACCAGCCGCACCGACGAGCGCCATTGCGGACTCGTTGCCGGGGCAGGTGACCTCGAGGGCTGCCGATCGGCCGGGATCAGTGAGCGTTCCCCTGGCGAGGAACGCGCCACGCCAGACCGCCGCGAGCTCTTCGCGCGAACCCGTGGTCAGTCGGTTCGGAAGCCCCCTGATCGGGCGCCTGCGAGCATCGAGCAGTCCGGTCTGGCGCGCGAGCGTCTCTCCCCCGTCGACGACGCGCACGAGGTAGTGGCTCGCGGAACGCGAACCGGATGCCGAGACGACGGCGACCTCGCTGCGTACGCCGTACAGCTCTGCCAGGTCTTTTCGCACGCGTCGACCGAGCAGCGCTGAGTCGAGCTCAGCCTCGACAGCGATGCGGTTCGAGATGAGATGGAGACCGCCGGCGAACCGCAGGATGGTCGCAAGCTCTGCTGCCCTCACCGTTGTCTTGCTCACGTCTATTTTCGCGAGTTCGTCTTTCACGTCGGCGGTGAGTGCCACGGATGGTTCCTTTTCGTTGTGTGTCGTACCGGCCCGCGCGCGAACGCGTTCAGCCGGAGAGGTTTGTGGGTGCGGGCGTCATTCACGACCAAGGTCGCGGTGTTTCACGCTGACGGCGACCCCGGGAAGGTCGCGCAGCAGCCCCGCGAGTCGCTCCGTAACGGCGACCGAGCGATGCTTTCCGCCGGTACAGCCAATGGCGATCGTAGCGTGTCTCTTGTTTTCGCGCTGGTACCCAGCCAGCACGGGGCTTAGCGCGAGCGCGTAACCGGCCACGAATTCTGCGGCGCCCGGGGCACCGAGCACGTATTCGCTGACCTCTTCGTCGAGACCGGTCAGTGGCTTCAATTCCGGGATCCAGAACGGGTTGGGCAGGAACCTCATGTCCGCGACCATGTCCGCGTCCGCGGGAAGACCGTACTTGAAACCGAAGCTCACCAGCGTCACCTGCACCCCCGGCGCACCCGACTCAGCAAATGTGTCAGCGATGCTGGTTGCGAGCTGGTGGATGTTCAGTTCCGAGGTATCGAGAACGATGTCGCTCGATTCGCGCAGCTCCTCCATGCGCCTGCGCTCGCGTGCGATTCCGTCGAGGAGTGTGCCGTCGCCCTGCAGCGGGTGCGGTCGTCGGACCTGCTCGAATCGGCGAACCAGGGCGGCATCCGTCGCGTCGAGATACAGGACTCGAACGCGGGCACCTGCTCGAAGCTCGTGTACGGCCTCCATGACATCGGCGAAGAGGCTGCCGCCGCGGACGTCCACGATGGCCGCGATCTTGGGGATCGAATCGCTCGCCCGCTGCCCGAGGTCGACCAGCGGACGCAGCATCTGAGGTGGAAGGTTGTCCACGACATACCAGCCGAGGTCTTCCAGCGCGTTGCCAACGGTCGATCGGCCCGCGCCGGACATCCCGGTGACGACCAGCAGCTCCTGCCGTTCGTGTTCTGCGGTCATCGACGCCCCTGCGGTCACTGTGCCCTGAGTAGCCTCAAGTTTAGCGGCGTACTCAGCTCCGCAGTCGCTCGAAGATTTGGCTGGCGAGCGTCTGGCCCACTCCCCGCACCTCGGCGATGGCCGCCTGGTCGGCGGCTCGCAGCCGCGTTACCGAGCCGAAGTGCTTCAGCAACTCCTTCACGCGGGCCGGACCGAGGCCGGGAATCTCAGACAGCGACGATGCGATGTCGTTCGAGCGGCGCTGCCGCTGGTAGGTGATCGCGAAGCGGTGGGCTTCATCTCGAATGCGCTGGATCATGAACAGCGCGTCGCTGTTGCGCGGCAGGATGACCGGGTAATCGGAGTCCGGAAGCCAGATCTCCTCGAGGCGCTTCGCGATGCCACAGAGGGCGATGCCGCTGATGCCGAGATCATCGAGTGCCCGCTTGGCCGCAGCGACCTGCGGCTGGCCGCCGTCGACGATCAGGAGATTCGGGCGGTAGGCGAAGCGTCGCCGTGGCCTGTCCTCTTCCTCAGCTTCCACCTCCTCGGCGGCATCGTGACGAGCGGCATCCTGGTCGAGATGACCCAGGCGCCGAGTGAGCGTCTGATAAATGGACTCTGTGTCGTCGGTGGACTCGGGAATGCTGAACCGCCGGTACTGGTCTTTGCGCGGCAGGCCGTCCTCAAAGACAACCATCGACGCGACGATGTTCGTTCCGCTGAGGTGGGAGACGTCGTAACACTCCATGCGCAGCGGAGCATCCGGCATCCCGAGCGCCTCCTGGATGTCTGCCAGCGCCTGCGAACGCGCCACGAAATCGCCGCTCCGGCGCGTTTTATACAGCACGAGAGCGTTCTTCGCGTTGGTCGCGACGGTGAGCGCGAGGGCCGCCTTCTCGCCGCGCTGGGCGGTCTTCAACGACACCCTGGTCGCTGGCAACTGCGCGTCCACCCTGAGCGCGGACAGCCACTGTTCGAGCTCTGCTGCGTCATCCGGACGCACGGGGACCACGACCTCGCGCGGCGGCAGGTCGACGTCGCTGTACGCGTTCTGAAGCACCGTCTCTACCAACTCGGGCAGGCTGACATCCAGCTCCTTGTCGACCACCCAGCTCTTGGTGCCCCGGATTCTGCCCCCTCGCACGATGAACTGCTGCACGGCCGCGGCCAGCTCGTCGTGCGCGATACCGAAGAAATCGGTGTCGATATCCTCGGATAAGACCACGGCATTCTTAGACATGGCCGTCTGCATGGCGCCGAGCTGGTCGCGATAGCGAGCGGCGGCCTCGTAGTCCATCTCGGCAGAAGCTGACTTCATCTTCCGCTCGAGGTCTGCGACGAATTTGGAATCGTTACCGGACATGAACGATGCGAAGTCGACCGCGATCGACTTGTGCTCTTCTTTAGTCACCCTGCCGACGCACGGGGCAGCACACTTGCCGATGTCTCCAAGCAGGCACGGCCTGCCGGTCTGCTGCGCGCGTTTGTATGTTGTGTCCGTGCAGCTGCGCATCGGGAACGCCTTGAGGAGGGTGTCGACCGTCTCACGGATGGCCCAGACCCGAGAATACGGGCCGAAATACCGCGCTCCGGAGATCTTGCGATTGCGGGTCACGAGAACTCGCGGCACGTCTTCCTGGAGGGTGATCGCCAGGTACGGGTACGACTTGTCGTCGCGGAACTGCACGTTGAACGGAGGATCGAACTCGTTGATCCAGGTGAATTCCAGCTGCAGCGCCTCGAACTCGTTACCGACGACCGTCCACTCGACGGACGCGGCGGAGGTGACCATGCTGCGCGTGCGCTGGTGCAGATTTTGGAGCGGCGCAAAGTAATTGCTGAGTCGCGAACGCAGGTTCTTCGCTTTGCCGACGTAGAGCACTCGACCGTTCTGGTCGCGGAAACGGTACACGCCAGGCGACGTAGGGATCTCCCCCGCCTTGGGCCGGTAGCTCACGGTGTCAGCCATGCCGCAATGCTCCAGCTATTTCGCCGTTGCCGCAGCCGCGGACTTCGGCACGCTCGAAGCCGCTTTGGCGGATGTCTTCGCCGCCGGCGATCGCATCGCGGGAGTATGAGCCGACGCACCATGCACACCGAGCAGTTCGGCCAGGAACTCCCCCGTGTGGCTGCCTTCGGCCCGAGCGACCTGCTCGGGCGTGCCGGTTGCGATGACGTCGCCTCCCCCGGCGCCTCCCTCCGGACCGAGGTCGATGACCCAGTCGGAGGATTTGATCACGTCGAGGTTGTGCTCGATCACGATCACGGTGTTGCCCTTGTCGACAAGACCGTTCAGCACCAGCAGCAGCTTGCGGACGTCCTCGAAGTGGAGCCCGGTCGTTGGCTCGTCGAGCACATAGACGCTGCGCCCTGTCGCACGCCGCTGCAGTTCAGTTGCGAGCTTCACACGCTGGGCCTCGCCACCGGAAAGCGTGGTGGCGCTCTGCCCGAGGCGAACGTAGCCGAGCCCGACGTCCACAAGGGTCTTCAGGTAGCGGTGAATCGCCGTGATCGCCTCGAAGAAATCGGCCGCCTCGGCGATCGGCATGTCGAGCACCTCTGCGATGTTCTTGCCCTTGTAGTGGACGGTGAGCGTGTCGCGGTTGTAGCGGGCCCCGCCGCAGACCTCACACGCGACATAGACGTCGGGCAGGAAGTTCATCTCGATCTTGATCGTGCCGTCACCCGCGCAGTTCTCGCAGCGGCCGCCCTTGACGTTGAAGCTGAATCGACCAGGCAGGTAGCCACGGGCCTTCGCCTCGGCCGTCTCTGAGAAGAGCGTTCTGATGCGGTCGAACACTCCCGTGTAGGTCGCGGGGTTCGACCGCGGGGTACGACCGATGGGCGCCTGGTCGACGTGTACGACTTTGTCGAGTTGGTCGAGGCCCGTCACCCTCGTGTGCCTGCCCGGAATCTGGCGCGCGCCGTTGAGCTCGTTGGCCATGACCTTGTACAGGATGTCGTTGACCAGTGAAGACTTGCCTGAGCCGCTCACGCCGGTCACAGATGTGAATACACCGAGCGGGAACTTCACGTCGACGTTCCGCAGATTGTTGGCGCGAGCGCCCTCGACGGTCACCTGCCTGGACTTGTCGATCGGCCTGCGCTTCTTCGGCGTCTCGATCGCGAGCCTGCCGGACAGGTAATCGCTCGTGAGCGAACGGGTGTTCGTGAGGAGCGATTCGTACGAACCGGAATGGATGACTTCGCCGCCGAGTTCCCCCGCTCCCGGTCCGATGTCGACGATCCAGTCAGCCGTGCGAATGGTGTCTTCGTCGTGCTCGACGACGATGAGCGTGTTGCCGAGGTTCTTGAGCTTGACGAGCGTCTCGATGAGACGCCGGTTGTCGCGCTGGTGAAGGCCGATGCTCGGCTCGTCGAGGACGTAGAGGACACCGGTGAGGCCTGACCCGATCTGGGTCGCAAGCCGGATGCGCTGCGCCTCGCCACCGGAGAGGGTCGCGGCCGCTCGGGCCAGGTCGAGATAGCTGAGACCGACCTCAATGAGGAACTCGAGGCGCAACCGGATCTCGCGAAGAACCGCCGCCGCGATGTGCGCCTCACGATCGGTGAGGGTCAACGCTGTCATGAAGTCGTGCGCCTTGACGAGGCTGAGCTCACACGCGTCCGAGATGCTGAAGTCGTTCACCGTTACGGCGAGAACCTCTGGCTTCAGTCGCTTGCCGTTGCAGACCGGGCACGGCGTCTCGCGCAGGTAACTGGCGAAACGCTGGCGGGTCCACTCGGTGTCCGCTTCGAGGTTCTTGCGCTCGATGTATGGGATGACACCCTCGAAGCCGGTCGTGTATTTCATCTCCCGGCCGAAGCGGTTGCGCCACTTGACCGTGACCTCGAAATTATTGCCGTAGAGGATCGCCTTCTGCTGCTCGGCCGTGAGGTCGCCCCACGCGCTATCCAGCGAGAAGTCGAGATCGCGACCAAGCCCCTCGAGCATGCGCCCGAAATACTGCTGCACGCCCTTCCCTGCCTGCGCCCACGGCAGGATGACGCCGTCTGCGAGGCTCACCGAGTCATCAGCGATCAGCAGGTCTGCATCTACCGTCATTCTCGTGCCGAGTCCTGAGCACTCAGGGCACGCGCCGAACGGGGCGTTGAATGAAAAGGTGCGCGGTTCGATCTCGGTCAACTGCAGGGGGTGCCCGTTCGGGCACGAGAGCTTTTCGGAGAAGTTGCGCCAGGCGGCGTCACCCGTCTCGTCCACATAGTTGATCGAAACGAGACCGTCGGTGAGGCGGAGCGCGGTCTCGAGCGAGTCGGTCAGACGTGTGAGGATGTCGTCGGATGCGACGAGACGGTCGACGACTACGGAAATGTCGTGCTTGTACTGCTTCTTGAGCGTGGGTGGCTCGCTCAGCTGGATCTGCTCGCCATCGACGATCGCCCGAGAATAGCCGCTGGCCGCAAGACTCTGGAACAGATCGACGAACTCGCCCTTCTTCTGCGAGATGACCGGGCTGACGACCTGGTAGCGGGTGCCGGTCGGCAGCAACATGAGCTGGTCTGCGATCTGCTGCACGGTCTGACGCTCGATCTTTTCGCCACAGACGGGACAGTGTGCAATGCCGATCCTGGCCCAGAGCAGGCGCATGTAGTCGTAGATCTCGGTGATCGTCCCGACTGTGGAGCGCGGGTTGCGGTTGGTCGACTTCTGGTCGATCGATACCGCCGGGCTCAGTCCCTCGATGAAATCGACGTCCGGCCTGTCGACCTGGCCGAGGAACTGGCGGGCGTACGCGGACAACGACTCGACGTAGCGGCGCTGACCCTCAGCAAAGATCGTATCGAAGGCAAGAGACGACTTGCCTGAACCGGAAAGACCAGTGAAAACGACGAGAGAGTCCCTCGGGATCTCGAGGTCGACATCCTTCAGATTATGGACTCGGGCGCCACGAACACTGAGCTTCGAGGGCGAGGGTACAGATGAAATCGACACTCTCTATAGTCTACGGAAGCCACTGACATTGCTCAGGCGCGGTTCGCTCTGCGCGGACCTCGGCCGCGCGTGCGAGCCGTCGTTTGGTCCACCGCAGTCAACGCAGGTGGCCAGCGCTCTCCATCTGCCTGAGCTCTTTCTTCAGTTCGGAGACTTCGTCGCGCAGCCGTGCAGCCAACTCGAACTTCAGTTCGCCGGCAGCCTGCAGCATCTGGTCGTTGAGGTCGCTGATGATCTTCTCGAGATCGTTGCCACCGGCCGCGGCCAGCCCCTCTCGCCTGAGGTTCGGCGTCGGAGAGCGCTTCTTCCCATCTTTGCCCGCGAGCAGCTGGGCCGTGTCAGCGCCCTCGCGCAACAGGGCATCCGTGATGTCGGCGATCTTCTTGCGGAGCGGCTGGGGGTCGACGCCACGCTCGAGGTTGTATGCGACCTGCTTCTCGCGACGACGAGTGGTCTCTTCGATTGCCAGCTTCATCGAATCGGTGAGACGGTCGGCGTACATGTGCACCTCGCCGGAGACGTTGCGCGCGGCGCGCCCAATCGTCTGGATGAGCGAGGTCGAGGACCTGAGAAAGCCCTCCTTGTCTGCATCGAGGATTGCAACGAGCGACACCTCAGGCAGGTCGAGTCCTTCGCGCAGGAGGTTGATACCAACCAGGACGTCGTAGACACCCTGCCGCAGTTCGGTGAGGAGCTCGACACGGCGAAGCGTATCGACGTCCGAGTGCAGGTACCGAACTCGAACGCCGGCCTCGCCGAGGAAGCTGGTCAGCTCTTCCGCCATCTTCTTCGTCAGCGTGGTGACGAGGATGCGTTCGTTGCGCTCGACGCGCTGCTTGATCTGTTCGAGCAGGTCGTCGATCTGCCCTTTTGACGGCTTGACGATGATCTTCGGGTCGATCAGACCGGTGGGGCGGATGATCTGCTCGACGACCGAGTCTGTTATGCCCATCTCGTACCGCCCCGGCGTCGCCGACAGGTAGACCTTCTGGCCGACGCGACCGAGGAACTCCTCCCACTTGAGCGGGCGGTTATCGAGCGCGCTGGGAAGACGGAACCCATGCTCGACCAGGGTGCGCTTGCGAGACGCGTCACCCTCGTACATCGCACCGATCTGCGGCACGGTCACGTGCGACTCGTCGATGACGACGAGGAAGTCTTCCGGGAAATAATCGAGCAGGCAGTTTGGCGCCTCACCCGGCGAACGGCCGTCGATGTGCCGAGAGTAGTTTTCGATGCCACTGCAGAAGCCGATCTGCTCCATCATCTCGATGTCAAAGGTTGTCCGCATCCGGAGGCGCTGGGCCTCGAGGAGCTTGCCCTGGCGCTCCAGTTCGGCGAGACGCTCCTTCAGCTCTTCCTTGATTGTGACGATCGCGCGCTTCATCGTTACGGGGCTCGCCGCATAGTGAGTCGCCGGGAACACGGACACCGCGTCCATCTTGCGCAACACCTCGCCCGTGAGCGGGTGAAGCGCGTAGATCGCCTCGATCTCGTCGCCGAACAACTCGATGCGGATCGCGTGCTCTTCGTACACCGGAATGATCTCGATGGTGTCGCCGCGAACGCGGAATTTACCGCGCGAGAAGTCGATGTCGTTGCGCTGGTACTGCATGTTGACGAACCGGCGGATGAGCGAGTCGCGGCCGACATTCTCGCCCACCTGCAGCGCAACCATCGCCTCGAGATACTCCTCAGCCGCACCAAGGCCGTAGATACACGAAACCGTTGACACGACGATGACGTCCCGGCGCGACAACAGCGAGTTGGTGGTCGAATGACGCAGCCGCTCGACCTCCGCGTTTATCGAGGAATCCTTTTCGATAAAGGTGTCTGTCTGCGGGACGTACGCCTCTGGCTGGTAGTAGTCGTAATAGCTGACGAAGTATTCGACCGCATTGTTGGGCATCAGCTCGCGGAACTCGTTGGCTAACTGGGCCGCAAGCGTCTTATTGTGGGCGAGCACGAGTGTCGGGCGCTGAACCTGCTCGATCAGCCATGCCGTTGTCGCCGATTTGCCTGTACCGGTCGCACCGAGAAGGACCACGTCTGTCTCGCCCGCGTTGATCCGCCCCGCGAGTTCTGTGATGGCCTGTGGCTGATCGCCACTCGGCACGTACTCGCTGATCACCTCGAAGGGACGGACGGCACGGGTCGGCTGCATGATTCCAGCTTAGGCAGGGCCGCCGACATCCCGCTGGGCTGGACGCCGTGTGGCCGCGGCATGCCATAGTCCCAAGTGGCGTCCTGGTAAAGCGCTTGTGAACGATCAGCAAATGCATAGATCCTGAAAATACGGTGAGTGAGAGGCCGATTCCTTCGGCTCTGCAGGATGCGAGGGTTCCCATGACAGCGACACTGGAAAACCGGCCAGGTAACACTCGGGGCACGCCCGTGCTTTTTCATCGTCGTCGGGGCCTCGTCATCGTGCTCCTGTGCGTCATGTATTTCATCTCGTACTTCGACCGCACGAACATTGCGACGGCTGGCATCCAGATCCAGATGCCCGTCGCGAGCGGGGGGCTCGGTCTCACGCCCGTCCAGTTCGGACTGGCAACCTCGGTCTTCGCGATCGGGTACGCCGTGTTCCAGATCTTCGGCGGCAGGATCGGTGAGCGCCTCGGCCCTCGTCGCGGACTCCTGATCCTCGGCGTGCTCTGGGGTGCTGCAACCATCGCCTCGGGTTTGGCCGGCGGCCTGATCTCTCTGCTGATCGCACGCGGGGTCCTCGGCTTGAGCGAGTCGGCAACCTTCCCGACCGCCACCCAGGCAATGAGTCGATGGGTGCCCCGCGATCGCAATGGGTTCGTGCAGGGTGTCGTCCACTCGGCATCGCGGCTCGGTACGGCGGCCGCGCCGATCCTTGTCGCTGCCCTCATCGCCGCCGCAAGCTGGCGTTTCTCGTTCGTACTCGTCGGGGTCGTCAGCGTCCTCTGGGCGATCGTGTGGTTCGTCCTCTTTCGAGACCAGCCGAAAGACGTCAAGAACATCAGCGCGATCGAGCTCGGCGAATTGTCCGGTGTACCGGCGGCAGCCGACCGACCGCCGGTGCCGTGGGGGCGCCTGGCCAGGTCAATCCTGCCCGTGACGGCTGTCGACTTCGGCTACGGGTGGGTCGCCTGGGTGTTCTTCACGTGGGTCCCGACGCTTCTTGCGAACACGTACCACTCCAGCATCCTTGCGACC
Source organism: Galbitalea sp. (assembly GCA_036499165.1). Lineage (GTDB taxonomy): Bacteria > Actinomycetota > Actinomycetes > Actinomycetales > Microbacteriaceae > Galbitalea. Next base: position 15,721 of record DASYEE010000177.1, read on the forward strand.
GGCGTCCTTGCGACCATCACACTCCTGCCCGGTGTCGTCGGTGACACTCTCGGGGGCGTGCTCAGCGATCGGATCGCGCGGCGCACCGGGAATGCCATGCGCGCAAGGAAGACGCTCCTGCTGACCGGATTTATCGGAGCAACCGTGTTCATGCTGCCCGTGCTGTTCCAGCCGGGCGTTGTCGCAACCGTCACCTGCCTCGGCATCGCATTCTTCTTCCTCGAACTGACGAACGCCCAGCTCTGGTCGATCCCGATGGATGTCGCGCCGACGTGGTCGGGCGCCGCGAGCGGAATGATGAACACCGGCTTCGCTCTCTCCGGTGTCGTCTCGGCGTTGATCGGAGGCCTCCTCATCGAGTGGACGACGGGGTTCGGCTGGATCTTCGGAGTCTCGATCGTCGTGCTCATCAGTGCGACTGTCGTCGCGGGGATCATGCAGCCGAAGCGCGTGGATCCCATCGCTTCGCCGGAGGAGATCGTCACCGCCTGACGGGAGGCGCAAGCGCGACCCGCTACGCCCTGTGCGAGACGGTCTCCCAGAGCGCGTCCGCCTGGCGGATGGTCTCGTCCAGCGTGCCGTTGCTGTCGATGACGACGTCGGCAATGGCCCTGCGTTCTGCATCCGTCGACTGCGACCTCACGCGCCTGCGCGCGTCGTCCGCGTCCATGCCGCGGTACTCGACCATGCGCCGTATACGGGTTTCGGCGTCCGCCTCGACGACGACTATGAGGTCGAAGTCGTAGTAATCGGGTTGTTTGCGGGCCTCGATGAGGAGCGGAACGTCATAGACGACGATGGCGTGGGGATTGTTCTCTTGCGCCTGCGCCATGAGCGCCTTGCCCAGTCGGCCGACCGCGGGATGGGTGATGGCGTTCAGGTCGAGCCGTGCCTGGTCGTCGGAAAACACGATCGCGCCGAGCGCGGGGCGGTTCAGGGTGCCGTCCGCCAGGAGGATACCCTCGCCGAATCTCAGGGCGATTGCCGCCAGCCCCTCTGTGCCGGGTTCGACGACATCCCGCGCGAGTTGATCCGCGTCAATGTGGATAGCGCCGTGCTCGGCGAGGCGCCGCGCCACTGCGGTCTTACCTGAGGCTATTCCGCCCGTGAGGCCGATGAGGTACACGTCGAAAATGCTAGCGCGTGACGGTCGAGCTGCTCGCCGGCGAAGTCCGGCTCTTCGCCTTCCTGCGCCAGTGCCGTCCGGTGAGCGGCAGGCTCAGCGGCGTGCGGCGTGCGATCTCGGTGAACCCGATAGCGCACGCGATAACGAGGAGATAGATGACGAGCGTGAGCCACGGTGTCGGAATCACCCTCTCGAAGAAGTCGTTGCCGATCCACAGCAGGATCCAGATCGCCAGCGGATGAGACAGGAAGATTCCGAACGAGCGATCGGAGGCCAGTTGCACGAACCGTGTACCTGCGCCCTCGGGCTTCCGACGATCAGCCCACCACGTACCGATTGCGAGGAAGGCCATCGCCACCGCAGCTCCCCAGACCATCACGATGGGCTGCAACGGCGTCCCTGCGGCCGAATACGACTTCCCGAGGGCGATCGCCGTCAGGAACACCCCGAGAGTCACGACGCCGGTGGCGAGCGTGATCCAGCCGATCAGAGGTCGATGCAGCCGAACCCAGGCCAGGAAGTCCTGCGAATGGTCGGCACCAACAGCGCCTGCGACAATGAAGAAGATGTAGCTGAAGAAGTACTCCTTCGTATATCCCTGCAGGAATGCGACCGACGCTGGAGCATAGAAGTACAGGCTGACGATTATCAGCTGGACGACTGCCGTGACGATCAGCAGCAGTGCGTGGTGGCCGCGAGTCTTTGCGATCAGCCACAGGATCACCGGGACCAGGAGGTACACCTGCATCGTGACGAGCAGGAAATACAGGTGATACCAGGCGGTTCCGGTGAACAGGTGGCCAAGAAAGGCCAGCGTGAGATCGCCAAAGCTCCGATGTCCCGGACTGTGCAGGTTGCTCGCCACGAAATAGATGAGTGACCACGCGACGTAGGGAACGCCGACCAGCAGGAAGCGCCTCGGCCAGAACTTTCGCATGGGCACCGGCTTGTGGAGGTAGCTGTAGACGAGCACGAACGCCGTCAGCGCGAAGAAGACATTTCTGGTGAAGTGCAACAGCCCGAGCAGCAGGTACAGGGGCAGGTCGGTTGGAGCGACGGTGTGGCTCGTCGTGTGAACCGCAATCACGCAGAGGAAGGTGAGAATGCGCACGACATCGACTTCCCACAGATGCGGACGCTGTGCTTTCGGGCGCGGACCGGCGGCAGGCTGCCCCCCAGCACTCATGTTGCCTCCTCGTCAGCGAGCTGCCTGACTTTGCTTCGCTGGACCTTGCCAGCGGCCGCCCGCGGCAGTTCTGTGGTGACGCGAATCTCGACGGGCCGTTTGAACCGGGCGAGTGCTACCTCGCAGCGCGCAGCAAGGTCAGCGACCAGGCTGCTCGCGTCGTCTGCCAGCTCGGCAACGGGGATGACGTACGCAACGGGCACGGACCCGAGCACGTCATGGTGCTGGGCAACCACGACCGCCTCGAGCACCCTCGGATCCCCGAGCAGCACCTCCTCGACTTCAGCGGGGTAGACCTTCTCGCCACCGCGGTTGATCACGTCGTCGACGCGTCCCACGAGCGAAACATAGCCGTCCGCATCGACGAACCCCAGATCGCCCGTATTCAACCAGCCATCCGAATCGAAGCGGTCGGCAGCTCGGCCAAACAAATACGAGCGAACGATTCCGGGGCCGCGGGCCCACAACACGCCCGTCTCCCCGGGCGCGACCGGTTCGCCCTCCGGGGAACGCGCCTCGACCTCCCCGCCGAGCGCGCGTCCCACGGAGCCGGGATGCGATCCGTCGCCCGGCGCTGTTGCCGCAATCTGGCTCGCGCCCTCGGTCATCCCCCAGCTCTCGACCAGCGGGATCCCGCCGAGCGCTGAGCGAACCGCCTCGGGTAGCGGTGCTGATGCCGAACGGATGAAGCGGATGCTCGCAGGCGCAGCAGGCTTCCCCTCGCGGGTGAGGACGGCGAGAACGGCGGGCACGGCGTTCAGCCAGGTGATTCCGCGCTCACCGAGGAGCTCCCAGAATCCGGTCCGATGAAATCGCTGGTCGAGAACGAGCGTTGCGCCAGCGACCAGTGTCGCCAGGAGCCCGACGACCTCGGCATTGATGTGAAAGAGCGGAAGGGAGTTGAATCCACGATCGGCTGCTGTCAGGCGGTTGTTGGAGGCGACCTGGCCCGCGACGAACAACAGCTGCGCCTCCCCGAGCGAGGTCCCCTTGGGCTCTCCCGTCGAACCCGAGGTGAAGAGCACCGCACGGCCCTCTGTCACCGGCTGCACATCCGGTGCCCCGGCTGCGTAGCCGTGCCGCGGTCGAGCGATCCCGGCGGGTATCCCTGAGCTCGGATCGACCCGTGCAACCGCCCAATTCTGACCTTCTGGCTGGTGCTCGCTCACGACGACCGCCCTGCCGCCGATAAGCCCGGCCGTCCGCGCTGGCTCTCCATCCGGCAGTTCGGGATTGATGGGGATCGCCGTCATTCCCGAAGCGAGCGCAGCGATAAAGGCGACCGCGAAGCCGAGCGGGTCATCGTCTGCGACGATCACACTGTCGCCCGTGGCCAGCCCAAGCTCAACGAAGGTCACCTGCCATGCCTCGACAGCTGCGTCGAGGGCACCGTAGCTGATTGCTCGGCTCGATCGGGCGTCTTCCAGGTATGAATGTTGCGGTGCCTCTCGCGCCCTTCGCGCAATGAGTGCGCGGAGCGGCGGGTCGTTCAGGTCAGTTTCCGGCACCTCACCACTGTATGACGGCAACTCCCGAGTGCGAGCCACTTGCGGCTAGGAACTCGCTATGGGTGTGTGACGGAAGGCGGGGAATAGAGCTGCGCGAGCATGCGGGCCCAGGTGGCAGCAAACACGGGCGTTCCGTCCGGTGCGACTGGGGACTCGTCGGTGATGTCGCGCAGGTGTGAGGCATCCGGGCCGCCCAGCCGGCGATGCGTGACGATCTCGTGCGACGGCAGCGCATTCATCCCCATGGCCTGCCAGGATGCGAGAACCCTCCTGTAGAACATGTCGCCAGTGTCGACCAAGCCATAAAGGCGCGACGCGGGCGTCGCCCCCGGATGCGCCATCCAGGCCGCGTGAATGTCATGATCGCTGTCGACCGGCGACGAAAACATCAGGGCGCCCCGAACCCTGTGGATGTGCGCAATGTATGCCGCTTCGCCGCCTCCCTGGGAGTGACCGGCCACGACGATTCGATTCCAGCGGATACCCGATGCGTCGACGAACCGGCTCCATTCCCCGCCCGGGTCTTTCGTCTGCAGGCGCGCGAGCGCGGAGGTGAGCCTTGTCACGATCGAATTGGCTGGATTCACCGCGCTGAACATCCCCGGCCGCGAACCGTCCAGCCTGTTTCGCTGCACCGCGCCGTAGCAGCGGGCGTCCGTGCCACAGGTCTTCTGCACAGAGAGCCCGCGGTTCCAGTAGTCGAGCGCAAGGACGTGGTACCCACCGGCCCGCGCGACGCGCAGGAACTCCCGGTAGTCGGATGGGCGGTGGCGGGTGGCGGCCAGGAACAGCAGCAGCGGGCTCGATGGAGTTGTGCGCGACGCATAGTTGTCGGCGTTCGGCACGATGGGATCCGTTGCAGAGGTCGCGAGCCTGAAGTGCGATCGCCAGGGTGCGGATGTGCCGACCGTATCGAGGGTCGGAGCGTGCGGTGCAACAGCCGTGACGAGGACGACGATGGCCGCGGTGGCGATGGCAACGCCGAAGACTCCGAGGGAGGCTCGCCTCACCCACTTCAGATTCCTCGCCACAGTGCTTGAGCGTATGCGACCAATGGCGCATCATCGCTGTGAACGCGCTGCGGGTCTTCTCAGATAGCGGGCGGCGTTAACGCAAAAGTGCCGGCCACCGAGGTGACCGGCACTTTCGCGTGCAGTACTAGTTGTTCGAGCTGAGCTTTTCGCGAAGCGCGGCAAGCGACTCGTCGTCTGCCAGCGTGCCGACCGAAGCCGACTCGCTCGAGAACGAGGATGAGCCGGCCGGGGCTGCCGAAGGAAGGTTGTCTTCCTCGGCCGCTGCCGCAGCAACCTGCTTCTTGTGCGCTTCCCAGCGAGCCTGGGCCGCAGCGTAGTCCTGCTCCCACTTCTCGCGCTGGGTCTCGAAGCCCTCGCGCCACTCGTTCGTCTCCGGGTCGAAGCCCTCCGGGTACTTGTAGTTGCCCGCGTCGTCGTACTCGGTGAGCATGCCGTAGAGGGCCGGGTCGAACTCCGTGCCCTCGGGGTCTACGCCCTCATTCGCCTGCTTGAGCGAAAGCGAGATGCGGCGACGCTCGAGGTCGATGTCGATGACCTTGACGAAGACCTCGTCGCCGACAGAGACAACCTGCTCAGCGAGCTCGACGTGCTTGCCCGAGAGCTCGGAGATGTGCACGAGACCCTCGATGCCCTCTGCGACGCGAACGAACGCGCCGAAGGGGACGAGCTTCGTGACCTTGCCCGGTGCAACCTGGCCGATCGCGTGGGTGCGTGCGAACACCTGCCACGGGTCTTCCTGGGTTGCCTTCAGCGACAGCGAAACGCGCTCGCGGTCGAGATCCACCTCGAGGATCTCGACGGTGACCTCCTGGCCAACCTCGACGACCTCACTGGCGTGCTCGATGTGCTTCCACGAGAGCTCGGAGACGTGAACCAGTCCGTCAACGCCGCCCAGGTCGACGAACGCGCCGAAGTTGACGATGGACGAAACGACACCCTTGCGAACCTGGCCCTTGGACAGGTTGTTGAGGAACGTGGTGCGACTCTCGCTCTGCGTCTGCTCGAGCAGGGCGCGGCGGGACAACACGACGTTGTTGCGGTTCTTGTCGAGCTCGAGGATCTTCGCCTCGATCTCCTGGCCGAGGTACGGCGTCAGGTCGCGAACGCGGCGGAGCTCGATGAGCGAGGCAGGAAGGAAGCCGCGGAGGCCGATGTCGACGATCAGGCCGCCCTTGACGACCTCGATGACCGAACCGGTCACGACGCCATCTGCATCCTTGATCTTCTCGACATCGCCCCACGCGCGCTCGTACTGCGCGCGCTTCTTGGAGAGGATGAGGCGGCCTTCTTTGTCTTCCTTCTGGAGGACCAGCGCCTCAACGCTGTCACCGACCTGGACGACCTCGGTAGGGTCCACGTCGTGCTTGATGGAAAGTTCGCGTGAGGGGATGACACCCTCGGTCTTGTAACCGACGTCGAGGAGAACCTCGTCACGATCGATCTTGACGACGGTGCCCTCGATGAGGTCTCCGTCGTTGAAGAACTTCAGTGTCTTTTCGACTGCGGCGAGAAAGTCTTCAGCAGATCCGATGTCATTGACGGCGACCTGCTTGGGTGCCTTGGCAGTCGTTGCGATTGTCATGTAGTTAGTGCTCCAGTATGGAAATGCCCTGACGGGCACAAATCAGGCCAGCGACGAAAAGAATCATGTGGATTCGCCGGAGGCAGGCGGATAGAAGGTCACAAATGCGACGTTCCAGCTTAGCGGGAGAGTTGCATTGAAGACAACACGGTTAACCGGGAGCAATCGCGGTTCATTCCGCGGCGGCCACGAGCACGCCGGCCATGTAATCGCGCTCGGTGTCGTAGACGTGGGCAGACTTCACGATGAAGTCGAGCCGACCGACCGGCACACCCAGCTGGGCGG
>DASYEE010000178.1:0-5110 GCA_036499165.1 Galbitalea sp.
CATCCACGGCACCGGCTTCAGCTGGTTTGAGTGGGCCATCACGATGACCGCATCGCTCGGGGTCCACCTGCATCGTTCCGGATTCCTGGTGCAGATTCTCGAGACGGGCCACCGCCAGATCGCGTCGCTGGGGGATGCAAACCAGGGCTCAGGACAGGACATCGAGTTCCTGCTCAGCCTCGCCGGTGTTCGCCTCACCGAGCCGCGTCGATTCACGGGTGACTCCGAGGAGGAGCGCGCACAGCGAGTACTCGGGCCCTTGTTCGCTGTCGTGGCTGAGCCAACCGCAGACACCCTGGCCTGGATGATCACCCAGCGCCGGCCATACGAGACCGGCGTCGCGTTCGTGATCGACACGGGAAACCGGCACGTGTGGACGGCTCTGCACGAGGCGGGCTGGACCTGTGTCGCCGTGACTGACACCGACGATCCGGCCGCCGTATGGGCAGGCGTCGCAGGCTTCGCGGCCGACATGCCCCAGGAGCGTCGATGATGCAGGAGCGTCGATGATGCGGGAACGCCGATGACCAGTTCCCTGATGCCGACCCTCCGCGCGGCGTTCGTGCGCCCGGGGCTGCCGAAGCCGACGCCATCCATGGACCTGCGGATGAGCGGACTGTTGCTGCTGGCCGTCGCGGTCGCGACATCCGGGCTGCACTCCCTGCTCGCCGACTTCACCTGGTGGTTCGCGACGACCGGCGTCGCTCTCGTGGTGCTCGGAGTCGCGGCCGCCGTGCGGTATTACCTGCAGCGCCGCTGGGCGGGGACGGTCGCTGGCCTCGTCGCCGGGCTGGTGCTCATCGTGCTGTTCTTCGGCGGCGGTACAGCGGTTCTCGGCATCATCCCCACCGGGGCAACCTTCGAGCACTTCGGCCAGCTCGCAAACGAGGCTACGGACTCCATCGCGAGGCAGTCGGTGCCGGCCTTCGTAGTGCCGGGTATCCAGTTCCTGCTCTGCTGGAGCATCGGCGGCATCGCGGTTGTGCTCGACGCGCTCGCGATCTGGGCGCGAATCCCGGCCCTGACCGGGATCCCGCTGCTCATCGTCACGGCTGTCCCGAGCGTCGTGCAGCCGGCGCTGTCTGACGCGCTGTTCTTCGCGATGACGGCGGCCGCCTACCTCCTGATCGTGCGCAATCGCGTGCGGCGGGTGCAGCCCGGCATTGCGGTCGTTCTCGGGACCGTTGCGGTGCTGGGTGCCCTGCTGGTGCCGGCGCTCCTGCCCCCTGTCGCGCCCGCAAACGCCAATGGCAGCGGTATCGGCGTACTCGCCGAGAGCATCAATCCCATCATCAACCTCGGCCAGGACCTCCGCAATTCGGATCCGGTCGAGGCCCTCAGCTACACGACGACCGCCTCGACCGGCCAGTACCTGCGGCTCACCACCCTCGATAACTTCCAAGGCAAACAGTGGGCGCCGGATGTCCCGAAGCCGGTGGCGAGCCACACCGTCGCCAAGTTCGCGGATCCTCCCGGGCTCACCACTGCGGTCTCCTCCTTTGCGGTATCAACGAAGATCTCGGTAGCCAATACGACGGGGCAGTGGCTTCCGACCCCGTACCCACCGACGAGCATCAAAGGGCTGACCGGCACCTGGCTCTGGTCGACGGGAACTCTCGCCGTGCGCTCGGACAACGCGAACATGCGCGGCCAGAACTACACGGTCAACAGTATCGACGTCGAGCCGACGATCCAGCAGATGGAGGGGGCTCCGCGCTCGACGGGATCGAAGTTCGCTGCGGTGCCGTCCGGTCTCGATCCGATCGTGGCGAAGACGGCCAAACAGGTCGTCGGCAACGCGAAGACCGACTTCGATAAGGCCGTAGCGCTACAGAACTGGTTTCAGGGCGGCACGTTCACCTATTCCACCCGCACTCCCGCATCCGAAGGCTTCGACGGGGCCGGGCTGGACGTCATCGTTCCGTTCCTGCAGGCCAAGACCGGATACTGCGTCCACTTCGCAACAACGATGGCAGTGATGGCGCGCACGCTCGGTATCCCGTCGAGGGTCGCGGTCGGGTTCCTGCCCGGGAAGGTGTCGCACCCAGGGGGCATCGCACAGGGCAAGTCGCTGTACACCGTGTCGTCGAGCGACCTGCATGCGTGGCCTGAGCTGTACTTCAAGAACGTCGGGTGGGTGCGGTTTGAGCCGACGCCCAGCCGTGGATTCGAGCCCAACTTCCCGGCGGCGCCGTCGAACGGATCGTCTGGCGCGCCGACATCCGCTCCGACCACGGCACCGAGCTCGGCTGCCAGCTCATCGCCAGCACCGCGTGGCCCGAAGATCTCGGACGACAACACGACAGCCAGTGGCTCAGGCGTATCGACCGGCGCGGTTTCGCCGGTCGGCTGGGCCGGTCTTGGCATCCTGCTGGTCCTGTTGCTGATCGCAACACCGGCGATCGTGCGAACGAGCGTTCGTCGCCGCAGGCTCGAGCGAATCAGGCAGGGCATCGAGCCGGCGAGCGGCACCTGGGAAGAACTCCGCGATTCGGCGCGAGATCTCGGTCTCGACGCGCCATCCTCTCGGACTCCCGCAGAACTGAGCGCGTACCTCGCCGTCTTCCTCGAGCAGGCACCGGAAAGCGACCGTGCTGCGGCACTGGATGCGCTGGCTGAGCTGCGGGGACTCGTCGAGGATGAGGCGTACGGGCCGCCCGCCTACAACTACTACGGTGAGCGGCTGGCGTCGGCGCTCGTGGTCGTGCTGGGCGGGATGCGCAGGGCAGCGGCGACGCCCGATCGCCTGCGCGCGCTGCTGCTTCCGTCGACGCTCATCGACCGTGCGATGGGACGCGTGAACCCGGCGACGCGGTAGCTGCCCCGGCCGAGAGTCGCCTGACTGCAACCAGCCAGGCGACAGCGCGTCAGACGAACGCCGCGAATCCCGTGATGGCGCGACCGACGATAAGGGTGTTCATTTGCCGGGTTCCCTCGAAGGTGTAGATCGCTTCCGCGTCGGCGAACGGCTTCGCGACGCCGTACTCGAGCACGATGCCGTTGCCACCGAGTGCTTCGCGGCAGAGCGCGACGGTCTCGCGGGCGCGGCTCGTGACGTACGCCTTTGCGAGCGCTGACTGGGCGTCCGTCTGGCGACCCTCGTCGAGGAGCCGCGAGACCTGCATGCACATGGCGATCGACGCAGTGATGTTCCCGAGCGCCTGGGCGAGGAGTTCCTGCACCAGCTGGTGGCTGCCGATCGGCTTACCGAATTGGAGGCGCTCCTTGGAGTATGCGACGGCGGCCTCGTACGCCCCGATCGAGTTTCCGACAGCCTGCCACGCAACGCCGGCCCTGGTCAGTCGAAGCACGACGGCAAGATCCTTGAAGGAGTTGATGTTCTGCAACCGGTCTTCCTCGGCGACCTCGACATTCTCGAGCGTGATGTCGGCGTTCTGGACGATTCGAAGACTCTGTTTGTCTTCGATCTTCTTGGCGGCGAACCCGGGAGTGTCCGTGCGGACGATGAAGCCCTTGACCTTGTCGTCTGCCGTATCGCGGGCCCAGATGATCACGATGTCGGCGAATGTCGCATTACCGATCCAGCGCTTGGCACCGTTGATGGTCCAGGTGTGTCCGTGACGTTCCGCGAAGGTGTTCATTCCGCGCGCGGTATCCGACCCGGATAGCGGCTCTGTCAGGCCGAATGCGCCCATGATCTCGCCCGTCGCGAGCTTCGGCAGCCACTCTGCCCGCTGCTCGGGCGAGCCGCCGACGCCGAATGCGCCCATCGCGAGTCCGCCCTGCACGCCGGAGAACGTGGTCAGGGACGAGTCGACCCGCGACATCTCCATGCCGGACCAGCCGCGGAAGGCCGCGCTGTTCGCGAAGTGGCCGGACTCCTCCCACTCCGGGCCGAAGACACCGAGCGCCGCGATTCCTGGAACCAGCTGGAACGGCATCTCGGCTCTCGCCCAGTAGTCGTTCGCGATGGGGCGGACCTCGGTCTCGAAGAACGACCGGATCTCGTAGATCTTTTCGTTCTCCGCGTCGCTCAGCTGGTCCTGGAAGTAGTAGAAGTCGCTCTCGAGCAGGTTCGTCACGCGCGGCACGTCTGTGATGGTCATGCGTCAACTATCGCTCACATCACATACCGCGCGGTATGTTGCACTGGATTTGTGCAGGTTGCACACAAGTTGCGCGCGGCATCGCCTCGATCGGTTAGCGGGCAGCGACAGCGGCGAGCATCTGGCCGACGGCGTCGAAGTCCGCACGCACCTGGCCGACGGTGACGCGAACGAAGTCGCCGATCGGGGACGACTGGAACACGCCACCGGCCGCAACCCTGATGCCTGCGGCGGCGAGTTGCACAACGGCGTCGCGTTCTTCCGCGACCGGCAGCCAGAGGTTGATGCCGTCTGCGACAGGCTGCTCGAATCCGTGCGCGGCGAGCGCGGCTGACATCGCGACCTGGCGCTCGCGATAGGTCTCTCGCGCGTTCGCGACCTGGCCGACGGTGGTCGTATCGGTCAGCAGGTCGTAGAGGATCGTCTGCAGCATCCTCGAGGTCCAGCCAGGACCAAGGATGCGCCGCGCAACCAGTCGGTCCATGAAGCCGGCTGGGCCGCCGATCGCGGCGATGCGGAGGTCTGGCCCGTGGGACTTCGAGAAGCTGCGGATGTGGATGACACGGTCCGGCAGGAACGCGCCGAGCGAGACATCCTCGCTCGAGGAAATCTCCCCGGAGTGGTCGTCTTCGATGACCAGCGTCGACTGCGCACCGGGTGCGTTGCGGATTACCCGGGCGAGCTCGCGGGCGCGGTCGAGAGACATCGAGACTCCGGATGGGTTCTGGGTGCGCGGCTGCAGCAGGACTGCGGCGGGGGAGCGGTGGAGAGCCATCGCGAGCGACTCGGGGATCATGCCCTCGGAGTCCAGTTGCACCCCGATGCGCTCGACTCCATAGTGTTCCAAAAGGTCGAGGACGGGGGGAAATCCGGGATTCTCGACCACGACCCGGTCACCGAATCGAAGCAGGAGGTCGAGGCTGCGGGAGATCGCATCCATCGCCCCGTCCACGATCGTGAGAGTGCCGGGCGTGAACGGCCAGTTCTCGAGCAGCAGGCGTTCGAGCTCGGGGATGACCGGCTCATCGAAATAGCTGAGGGTG
>DASYEE010000179.1:0-18794 GCA_036499165.1 Galbitalea sp.
CGTCGGCGATGAGCCGGTGCCCGAGCTCGGTCGGGTGCACGCCGTCCTGCGGAGATCGTGCCGCAACTCGGCTAGCACTCACCCGCCGGTCGAGTAGCGGCGCGAGGCACGAGCCCGCGTAATCGAGACCACACCTACGACGTGGCCTGGTCTCGATAACGCCGGCTTCGCGCGGCTACTCGACCAGCGAAGCAAGCCCCGCGGCTACTCGACCAGCGGCAATACCACGTCGGCGATGAGCCGGTGCCCGAGCTCGGTCGGGTGCACGCCGTCCTGTGCGATCGCGGCCGCGCCGTGCTCCGCGGCGGCAGCGGTCAGCAGCAACTGCAGGGGAACGAACGCCGCGGTGTATTCGGCAGCCAGACGAGCGACGACCGCGCGCTTCTCGTCGAGGTCTTCGTGCCAGGTCTCCTGCTCCGCCGTCACCGGCACCACGAACGGCTCAACGAGGATGAGCGCCGGTGCGACCGTCTCGACCGCGCGATCGAGGATCACCCGGTAGTCGGCCTCGAAGGCCGCCGCGCTGGTCGGGTCGTTCGAGTCGTAGCGACGCCAGGTGTCGTTGATGCCGACATAGATGCTGAGGATGCCGGGGTTCGGATCCAGCGCGTCCACGGTCCAGCGGTCGCGCAGGTCTACGACACGGTTGCCCGAGATGCCTCTATTGAGCACCGTTCGCCCAGGGAGGCGCTCGGCGATCTGGCGAACGTAGCCGTCGCCGAGGAAGTCTGGGGCGTCATCCATTCGACCGCAGTCTGTAACGCTGTCGCCGATGAAGAGGATGGGTCGATCAGTGGCCATCCCGTAATCCTATTTGCGGGCAAACTGGTCTCATGACTTCAGCCCACATCATTGTTCTCCCCGGCGGCGGCTACGAGATGCACGCTCCCCACGAAGCCGAGCCGGTGGCCGAATGGTTGCGCGAGGTCGGGGTCGCTGCGGGCGTATTCCGGTACCCCGTGAAGACGCTGCATCCCGGCCCACTCCTGGCGATCCAGGATGAGGTTCGCCGGGTGCGTGCCGCCGGCGCCGAGCGGGTCGGACTCCTCGGGTTCTCCGCGGGCGGGCATGCTGCAGGCCACGCCGCGCTGCAGGTGGGGGCGGGCGACGCGACCGTGGATGCCGCAATCCTCTGCTACCCCGTCGTCTCGATGCAGCTCGAAACCCACGCAGGCTCCCGCGCGAATCTCATTGGCGCGGATGCAACGCCCCAGCTGCAGGAAGCGACCTCGCTCGACCGCCTGGTCACGGCATCCGCCCCACCCTTCTTCATCTGGCACACGGTCGAGGATGACGCCGTGCCGGTCGAGCACAGCTACCTGCTCGGGCAGGCGCTCGCGGCGCAACACGTGCCGCACTCGCTCCACGTGTTCCCGCGCGGGCAGCACGGCATCGGCTTCGGCGCGGATGCGGGAACAGCCTCGGCGTGGCCGGCCCTCGCCGCCGACTGGCTGCGCGAGCTCGGCTGGGCATGACGCGGCTTCGCTGCGTGAGTTAACCCGGTGGTCGAGTAGCCGCGGCGAGGAACGAGCCCGGCGTTATCGAGACCAGCCGAGGACCAACAGCAACACGCCGAGTTGTTCAGGCACGTGACTCGGCGAGTCGCAATCCGTCCTCGGTTAGGTCAGGCGATCTGTGGTCTCGATAACGCCGGCTTCGCGCGGCTACTCGACCACCGGAGTAACCGCGGCTCCTCGACCACCGGAGTAACCGCCGCTCCTCGACCACCGGAGTAACCGCGGCTACTCCAGCGGGCCGAGGAGGTTGGTCGCGACCGTGGAGTGCACCGATTCGGTGTCGCTCGGGTGGAAGACCCCGGCGAGGACGTCGCGCTGGAGCCTCGCGAGCTCGGCGACGTTGCGGTATCCCCCGCCGCCAGCGACCCGCGCCGCCTGGTCGACGACGTAGCGCGCCGACTCGGTCGAGCGGTGTTTGACGCCGGTCAGTTTGCGAAACCAGTCGGCTCCGTGATTGACGAGACCATCGACATCCGCCGCGAGGGCCTCGATCTGGGGAGCGAGCGCGTCGAGCGCGAGCGCGGCATCCGCGAGCCGCCAGCGGATGTCCGGGTCCTGTGAGTAGGCCTTGCCCTCGTTCTTCAGGGACGTGCGCCGCCCCACGGCTTCGACTCCGAGCTCGAGCGCCCGGTCGGCGATGCCGGCGTACACCGACGCGATCAGCAGCAGAAAGTTTGCGAAGATCCCGAAAACGAACGGGTCCGGGCTCGGCCCGACCGGCAGGATGCGCGCCACCCGCGCCCCGGTAACGACCGCGCCATCCAGCACCGTCGTGTGGCTCTGCGTCGCACGCATGCCGAGGGTGTCCCAGTCGTCGAGCGACGTCCAGCCGGGAGTATCGCGGGTGATGAAGCCGTGCACGAGCTTCGGGTCATCCGGGTCGGAGTTGTCGCGGCCGAAGATGCCGAGGCGCGTCCAGGCGGGCGCGAGCGACGTGAAGATCTTCGTGCCGGTGAAGGAATAGCTGCCGTCGGCGCCCGGGGTTGCGGTCGTGAGCGAGTCGAAGAGCACGAGATCGTTGCCGGGCTCGCTGTTGCCGAACGCGAAGAGCTCACCTGCCGCGGCGTCATCGAGCACCCAGTCGAGGCTGTGGTCGCCGCGCTCCGACAGTACGCGCGCGACACCCGTCCAGACGAGGTGCATGTTGATGCCGAGCGCGGTCGCGGGCGCGAAGGCCGCGAGCAGCCGCTGGTCACGAGCGGTCTCGAGCAGTGACCGCGGAGCGAGGTACCCGGCGTCGCGCAGCTCGGTGAGATCTTCGACGAAGAACGTGTTGTCCCGGTCGTACCCCGCGGCCCGGGAGCGGATGCGTTCGAGCAGTTCTGGCGTCAGCACGGTCATGCCCTCACGCTAGCGAGTTACTCGCTGGTCGAGAAGGAAGTTACTCGCTGGTCGAGTAGCCGCGGCGGAGCCCGGCGTTATCGAGACCAAGCCCACGTCCGAGGGGTGGTCTCGATAACGCCGGGCTCGTGCCTCACCGCGGCTACTCGACCAGCGGGTGGCGCAACTCTTCCGCGATGGCGCGCACGCCGAGCTCGAGCTCCGCGAACGACGTCGACAGCGGCGAGACCCCGAGCCGGATCCCGTTCGGTCGCCGGAAATCCGGGATGACGCCCCGCTCCCACAGCCGGGGCATGATGCCCGCAAACGAGTCGTGGTCGAGCGTGACGTGGCCACCGCGAACGAGGGCGTCTCTCGGTGTCGCAAGCACCGCATCCGGTAGCAGCTCGTCGGCCAGCTCGATCGCGAACGCGGTGAGGTCGATCGATTTTGCTCGAATCGCGTCGATACCCACCTCGGCGATCGCCGCGATCGTGTCCTGCACGGCGAGCATCCCGATGATGGGCGGCGTTCCGCTGAGGAACCCCCGGATGCCGTCCGCCGGCTGGTAGCCCTGCCCCATTTCAAACGGTGTCGCGCTCCCGATCCAGCCCTGGATGGGCTGGCGGAGCGAGCCGAGATGCCGGGACGCGACGTACGCGAAGGCGGGCGACCCCGGCCCGCCGTTCAGGTATTTGTATGTGCACCCGACCGCGAGGTCGACATCCCACGCGTCGAGCTCGATGGGCGCGACGCCCGCCGAGTGGCAAAGGTCCCACAGCACAAGAGCGCCAGCCGCGTGCACCTGCTCCGTAATGGTCCGCACGTCGGCGAGGTACCCGGAGCGATACGCGACGTGACTGAGCACGACCAGCGCAGTCTGCGCCCCGATCACGGGAGCCCCACCCACGACATCCGTTACCGTGTCGATCCACCGCACGGTCAGCCCGCGTTCTGCGGCAACTCCCTCGACGACGTAGCGGTCGGTCGGGAAGTTCTCGCGGTCGATCACGATCTCGGTGCGGCCAGGGCGGGCATCCACAGCCGCTCGCACCAGCTTGTACAGCAGCACGGTCGTCGAATCGCCGATCGTCGTCTGGCCGGGCGCCGCACCGAGGACCACGCGGCCCAGTTCGTCGCCGATCTGCAGCGGAAGGTCGAGCCAGCTCTCGTCCCAGCCGCGGATCAGGCGCGCGGCCCATTGCTCCTCGATGAACTGCGAAACCCGAGCAGCGGATGCGATGAGCGGTCTCCCGAGGGAGTTGCCATCGAGGTAGGCGACGACGGAATCCGCACGAACGAACCTGTCGTGCCAGCTCGCGAGCGGGTCTGCCGCATCACGTTCGAGTGCTGTCGCTCGGGTATCAGTCATGTCTGGTCCTGCTCTCGCCGGGTGGCATCGTCGCCGCCGGATTCGGTCGGCGCCAGGGCGCGCCGTTTGATAAGCATCACCGTGACGACCGCAGCGATCGCCACGACCACGATGAGCACGAAAACCCCGACGAGGCCGATCCCTGCCGAGGCGAGAGGCACGGCCAGGATCACGATCGAGAACGGCAGCACGGCTTCGATTCGCACGACGCGGGTCGGCGCGACCGGAACGTGCACCAGCCACAGTGAAAAAAGGTAGACGGCTACCGGTATCGCGATCGCGTAGCCGGCCGCGGTTGCAGGAAGCTCCAGCTCTCCCCCCGCGGACGCGAGCACGACGTCGAGTCCCGCGGCGAGGCCGGCCAGCGACAGGAAAACGAAGTAGTGCCCGTAGCCCCAGAGGTACGATGCGTCGCGATTGACGTCGAGCCCCTCACCGGCCGGCTGCAGGAAGTACACCCACCACATTGCGAAGATCAGCACGAGGGCGGCGATGCCGACGACGATCAGTGCGGCCGTCGGGCGATTCGAGTCGAGGATCAGTCCGACCCCGGCCGCGAGCGATGCGACGGCTTCGCCGAGCAGGATGATCGTGAACAGACCGTAGCGCTCCGCGATGTGGTGCGCGTGCCAGGTTGTCTTCCCCGTGCGCTCCGCCCAGGCGGGAACCGCGATTTCGAGAGCCGCAAGCACGAAGAAGGCGAGATAGACGGTGTACGGACGGGCAGTGGGAGTCGTCGGAAGCAACAGGCGAAGCAGCCATCCGAGCTGAACGATCGTGATGCCAGCGGCGTAGCGCAGCGCCGTTGCGCGGCCATCGGGATTCTCGATCCCCGCCCGGGTCCACTGGGCGACGAGCCCGACCCGCATGATGAAATACCCGATCGTGATGCCGAGAAAGTTGGCCGAGGTCAGCGCGGACGGAACCCCGGCCGCGAGCACGAGCACTCCGGCCATCTGAACGAGCGTGAGCAGCCGGTACGACACGTCATCCGCGTCGTAGGCCGATGCAAACCAGGTGAAGTTGATCCACGCCCACCAGATCGCGAAGAACACCATGATGAACGGCAGCAACTCCGCGATGCCGTTGCCCGCCTCGACCTGCCTCCCGAATTGCGTAGACAGCTGCGCGACCGCGACGACGAACGTCAGGTCGAAGAGCAACTCAAGCGGGCTCGAGACGCGCTCGGCCTCGGCAGTGTCGCGCGCGACCATGCGCGTGCGCAGGCGAAACCGGGGCGGACGGGGCATGCCGACAGCTTAGATTGTGCGACTACCGCAGCACGCGGACCTCCCACGGCCGCAGCGGCGACGCGAGGGATGCGGCATCCGGGTAGTTGCCCATCACGCGCTCGCCGTTGGCCCAGGGCGCGAGGTCGATAAGGTCGGCGACATCCAGTTCGGATTCGTCGAAGTTCGACATCACGAGGAGGCGCTCGGAACCGAGTCTGCGGGTGAACGCGACGAGACTCGGATGCTGCGCCGCCAGCATCTCGAAGTCGCCGTGAGCCACGACGGGGTCGTCGTGGCGCAGCTGGATGAGCGCGCGATAGAACTCGAAGATCGAGCCGTCCTGCCCCACCTGGCTTGCGGCGTTGATCGAGACCGCGTTGGGGTTGGTCGCGATCCACGGCTCGCCCGTCGTGAAACCGGCACCTCTGTCGCCCGTCCACTGCATGGGCGTGCGGGCGTTGTCCCGCGTGGTGTGCCGGATGCCGCGCAACACCTCGTCTGCGACGACGCCGGGCGACTCCATCACCTCGGCGAAGTAGTTGAGCGACTCGATGTCGCGCAGGTCTGAGACATCCGGAAACGGCGCATTCGTCATGCCGAGCTCTTCGCCCTGGTAGATGTACGGCGTTCCACGCTGCAGGTGAAGCACTGCGGCGAGCGCCCGCGCAGATTCCGACCAGTATTCGCGGTCGTTGCCGAAACGGCTGACGGCTCGCGGCTGGTCGTGATTGTTCCAGTACAGGCTGTTCCAGCCCGTCTCGGCCAGGCCATCCTGCCAGCGCCGGAGCGACCGCTTCAGCTCTCGCACGTCGAGGCGCTGCGGGTCGAACTTGCCGTTCGGGCCGTGGTCGAGGCCGACGTGCTCGAACTGGAAGACCATGTCGAGCTCGTGCCGCGCGGGATCGGTAAACAGCCGCGCCTGCTCGACCGTGACGCCCGGCATCTCGCCTACGGTCACGAAGTCGCCGCTGCGATCGGCGAACACGGCCTCGTGCATCTCGCCGAGGAACTCGTGGATGCGCGGACCGTAACCGTAGTGCGCAAACCCGTCCGCCCAGGTCTTGCCAGGGGCGACGACGCCATCCGGCAGCGCCGGGTCCTTCGAGATCAGGTTGATGACATCCATGCGGAATCCGTCGACCCCGCGGTCGAGCCACCAGTTCATCATGTCGTAGACCGCGGCCCGCACCTCCCGGTTTTCCCAGTTGAGGTCGGGCTGCTTTCGCGAGAAGAGGTGCAGGTAGTACTCGCCCGACGCTTCGTCGAGCTGCCAGGTCGAGCCGGAGAAGAACGACTCCCAGTTGTTCGGCTCTGCCCCGGGCTCCCCCGCTTCGTGGCCGGGGCGCGGCGAGCGCCACCAGTACCAGTCGCGCTTCGGCGAATCGATGGATGACGCGGAGTCGACGAACCACTCGTGCTCGTCTGAGGTGTGGTTCACCACCAGGTCCATCACGAGTTTCATGCCGCGAGCGTGGGCGCCCGCGACCAGGCGGTCGAAATCGTCGGGAGTGCCGAACATCGGATCGATCGCGCGATAGTCGCTGATGTCGTAGCCGTTGTCATCGCCCGGGGATGCGTAGATCGGCGACAACCAGATGGCGTCAACGCCGAGGCGCTGCAGGTAGTCGAGGCGACTCGTGATGCCGGGGAGGTCGCCGATGCCGTCGCCGTTGGAGTCGGAGAAGCTGCGCGGGTACACCTGGTAGATCACGGCGCTCTTCCACCACTCGGTGGAATGCTGCTGGCTTACTCCGGCCAGCATTGCGACGGTGTCGGTCATGATTGCTCCCCAATGACGACAAGCTGCCAGATCCCGAATTCCGGGAGAAGCGCGCTCGCGTGTGTTCCGTGGAGGGTGACCTCCACGTCGATCAGTCGACCGTCGGCGTCCGGGTCCGCGATGCGCACGCGCGGCATCCCGTCTCCCGTCCGACGGAAGCGCAGGACGCCCGCCTGGCGCACCGGTTCCGCACGGGCGGCATCCCAGAGGGCGTCGTCCTGGCCGACCAGGTTGATCAGGTGTACGACGAGATTGTCGCCCGCGCGTGTGATTCGGCGCCAGACCGTGCCCGCGACCGCGTCTTCGCTCGTCCGCACGCCGTCGAAGCTCACATCGCAGTCGTCGTTGTACTCGCCAGCGTATGCACCGGTCACGTCGGTGATCGCCGCGGGCATGAGCAGCTCGTCGTGCTCTACGAGGAAGTCGTACCAGCGTTTCAGCAGTGCAACGGTCGAGGCCTCTGCCCGGTGGTTGCGCACGTAGTACGGGTCGACCAGGATTCGATCTGCCTCGCCGGCCAGCAGCTGCGTGCCTCCGTGGGAGAACAGCGTCGCCATCGTGAACGCGGTCGCGAGGTCGCTTGCGGATGCCGGAGCCGAGTCGTACACGTGCTGGTACGCGGCCATGGCGAAAGGCTTACCCTGGCCGACCGCCCTGGCCCTCGACACCAGGGTTCCGAGCGACCCGAGGGTCGTGCTTGGCTCCCATGGCTCGATGTACATTGCGTCGAGTGACGTCGATCCGGTCGCCCAGGTCGGGAAGTCGTTGACGTTGTTGAACACCAGGTGCGCGGCGGGCAGCGCGTCGCGCACGGCGTCGATCATGTGCACGAACGATTCCGCGACATCCACGGTGACGCCGTCTGCGCGCTCGGCGCGTTTCGGGTACCCGTACTGGTCGAGATGGAACCCCTCGAATCCGACGCGAGCGACGGAATCCACCAGCTGTTTCGTGAAGCTCGCCAGCCAGTCGGGTGCGGCAGGGTCGAGCACGAAGAGGAAGTCTCCGAGTGCATACGGCTCGCCGGTCGCCGTGAGCAGCGCGTCGTGTTGCCACTTCGGCCACTCGGCCGGACCGACAGCGTAGACCGCAGCGTAACCGACGGCCCTGGCCCCCACCTCCTGGACTGCTGCGGCGAGCGCGCCGACGGTCGGCAGCGAGATGGGCTGGTCGAGCGCGTCGCGATAGTCGTCGCCGCCGCCGAGCAGGTCGGCGTGACGATATGCCCAGTCATAGAACTGGATGTCTGTAAGGTGCAGGCTCCGCACCAGATCCGAGATTCCCGCGAGGTCGCGGCCCGGTGAGTAGTCGACGACGAAGCCGTAGCGGAGCCGCGCACGGCTCTCACTGGTGACCTCGATGGCGGTGCGCGCGCGCTCGCCCTCCACCACGAGTTCGACGCCATAACTTGCGGCAGGCAACCAGGCGAGCACGATCTGGGGTGACCCGTCCCATGGTGTGCGAAGGACCTCGTCGCCGAGCCTCCGCACGATCACCTCGCCAGTACCGCTGCCGCCACGCACCTCGATTGCGACCGAGTCACCGACCGCATAGGTTGCTCTGGTCGGTAACAGCTCGAGGCCGGTCATCCCTTGACCGCCCCTGCGGTGAGGCCCTGAACGAAGTAGCGCTGGAAGACCAGGAAGACGATGATCACCGGGATGATGGCAATCAGCGATGCAGCGAAGACGAGTCCCCACTGGGTCGCGTGCTCACCCTGGAAATTCGCGATCGCGAGCGGCAGGGTGGCATGTTCCGTGTTGTTGATCATTGTGAGCGCAATCGGGTATTCGTCCCAGCTGTTGAGGAAGGTGAAGATGGTCGCGACGGCGAGTGCCGGGCGCGCCAGCGGGATCGCCAGTCGCCAGTAGCGCGTCCAGGCGTTCGCGCCATCCACCTGCATGGCCTGGTCGAGTTCGCCGGGAAGCGCGGCGAAGAATCCGCGCATGAGGAAGGTGTTGAGCGAGAGCGAGCCCGCGATGTAGAAGAAGATCAGGCCGCCGAGGGAGTCGAGCAGGTGCAGGTTCTTGGCCAGGATGAACTGTGGAACGAGCAGCATGACGGCCGGAATCGTGAGCCCGGCAAGCAGCAGCCGGAAGATCAGCTCCTTCCCCCGGAACGCGAAGCGCGCGAAGGCGTATGCCATCATCGAGCTCAACAGCACCGAGCCTGCAGTCGAGATCACAGCGACCATCAGCGAGTTCGCGAAGTACAGGAGGAAGTTCTCCGTGCCGATCGCATCCGTGTAATTCTTTGTGGTCGCCGGCGTCGGGATGAACTGCGGCGGAATCGTCAAGACGTACGCCTGCGACTGGAAGCTCGTCGACACCATGTAGATGAACGGCGTGATCATGATGAGCGCGCCGACGATCAGCGCCGTGTAGCGCAGGGTGGTCGTCGCGCCACTCGAGCTTCCCCGCTGGCGGTATCGCCGGTCGCGCCTGGCGAGACCCGCGGCGGTCATGCGAGCTCCTCGCCGTCTCTGGTCCTGGTGATGCGCAGTTGCAGCAGTGCGAGGACCAGCACGAGCACGGCCAGGATGACGGCGAGCGCGGACGCGTAGCCGAAGTCGCTGAAGCTGAACGCCTGCTGGTACATGTAGGTGAGCACGACATCCGTCGCTCCGACCGGTCCACCACCGGTGATCAGCTGCACCGAGATGAAGACGTTCAGCCCGCCGATGACGAGCATGACCGACAGGAAGACCGTTGCGGGGTTGATGGCCGGCAGCGTTACAGCACGGAAGCGCTGCCAGCGGTTGGCGCCATCCATTTCGGCCGCTTCTTCGAGCGCCTCCGGCACGCCCTGAAGGGCCGCAAGGTAGATCATCATCGACCAGCCGATGCCTTTCCAGATTCCGAGCAGGCAGATGACGACGAGCGCACTCCCGCGCTCGGCCAGCCACGACGTGTTCGTCGATTCGAGGTGCAGGAAGTCGTGCAGCGTGAAGTTGACGAGCCCGCTGTCGTCGAAGAGGTACTTGAACAACAGCGACACGACGACCCAGCTGGTGACGACGGGAAGGTAGAACAGCACGCGGAAGATGGGCTGCGACGGGCTCTTACGCTTCAGCAGCAGCGCGATCGCGAGCCCGATCACCATCTGCGGGATGACGGTGGCGACCATGTAGATCGCGCTGTTGGACAGGCTCAGCCAGAAGTGCGGATCCTGGAACGCACGCACGTAGTTGTCGAGGCCGCTCCATTGGCTCAGCTGGGAGTTGAACACGTTCCAGCGGTAGAGGCTCATCTGGAATGCAGAGATGGCTGGCCAGATGATCGCGACGACGAAGATCACGACGCCCGGCAGAAGGAAGAGATAGGGGGTAGCGGACGGACGCCGCTTGCGGCGCCGCGGAGGGCTGACCGGGCCGGGCCGGGCGACGGATGTCGAATCCGTCGCACGGCCCGCCGTGGTGGTGAGAGCCAACTCGTTAGCCTGCCAGCAGTGCGTCGACCTGCGAAGCAGCGCTGTCGAGAGCGGCCTGAACTGTCGACTTGCCGAGGAAGGCCGGTGTGAGCGTGGTCGAGAGCACGGTGTCAATCTTGCTCTGGTTCGGGCTCGCGATGCGCGACTTCGCCGTCTTGAGCTGGTCTGAGTAGACCTGGTAGTACGTCGCGAACTTGGCCTGGTCGGCCGCGAGCGCCGGAACAACCGTCATCTGCCCGGTCTTCGCCATGGCGAGCTGGAACTGCGACGTCTGTGTGAAGCGGAGGAACTTCTCCGCGGCGGCCTGGTGCGTTGAACTCGCTGTCAGCACGATGTCCTCGCCGCCGACAACGCTCACCGATCCGCCGGGCCCGGCGGGGATGGGCGAGTATGTCGGCTGGAACTTGGGGTACTGGCCAGACCAGATCCCGGCCATCCATGGTCCATCGAAGATGGTCGCGTACTTGGTCTTCGGCAGGCCGTCCGACGTGCCGGTCGCACCCTTGTTGCCGGTCAGGAGGTTAGGGATGAGCCCCTCCTTGTACCAGTCGACGAGCATCTGGACCGTCTGCACGTTGGTAGCGCTGTTGAGGTAGCCGGTGGCCTTCGTCTCACCCTTGTTCGTGAGTTCCCCGCCGCCCGACCAGATCCATGGCGAGATGTTCCAGGCGCCGAGGCCGCTGTCTGCGAAGAGCGAGACACCGCTGCCCTTCAGCTTGGATGCCATGGTCTGGAGGTCAGCGAATGTCGCGGGCGGCGCGCTGACGCCGGCCTTGGTGAGTGCGGCCTGGTCTGTGATCAGCACGCGGGTGTTGGTGTCGAGCGGGAGGCCGTAGTACTTGCCCTTGTACAGGTTGGTTGCAACGTTGCCTGGGTAGTCCTTCGCTGCGAGCGACTTGTAGTCAGACATCGACGTCGACAGCGGCACGAGCACACCATTCTGCGCGAACTGCGGCACCCAGCCGAGGTCAGCACGCACGACATCCGGCAGCTCGCCTCCCGCTGCACTCGTCGTCAGCTTCTGCAGCAGCGAGTCGTACGCGATGTCGGTGTACTTCACCTTGATCCCGGGATTCGCCTTCTCGAAGGCGGGGATCAGCGTCTTGTTGAGGGCATCCTGCTGTGTGGAGTTGCCGCCGTTGCCGTACGAACCCCAGAACGTGATCGTGACGGGGTTGGCCTTCGTGCCGGAGCCTGAACTGGCCGGGCCGGACGAGCAGCCCGCGGCGAGGAGCGAAATCGCCGTGGCCGCCACCACCGCCAATCCCAGCTTGCTTGAACGCTTCATTGCGATTCTCCTGTCGTATTTCGGGACACTTGGGTTGTGGGCCGCACGCTGAAGCTGCGGTGGAAATAGTTTTACGGCAAAAATAATTACCTGTCAACCGTCGTGATTCGACCGTTATTTTGCGTTTTTAATTTCGTTCACAAAAGTAATACACTGTGCTGAGCCGATCAGGGAGGACACGGATGCGCATCACAACACAGCCGTGGACCCCGGATACCGGTGCCTCCCGCTCCGTCGCTCTCGAGGTCCTGATCAATGGTCCCCTCTCTCGCAGCGATATCGCTCGAAAGCTCGACCTTTCTCCCGGGTCCCTCACTCGCCTCAGCACACCGCTGATCGAGAGCGGGCTGCTGGTGGAGGTCGAGGAGAAGACCGACGGCCGGGCCGGCAGGCCATCGCGGCCGCTCGACATTGTGCCGGAGTCCCAACACTTCATCGGGATGAAGCTCACGGCCGACGACGTCCTTGGCGTCCTCACCGACCTGCGGGCGGGCGTCATCGTCTCGCACTCCGTAAAACTCACGAGCAGGAAGCCGGAAGACGTGATCGCCGTGCTCGCGGATGTCGTGCGGAAGCTCTCGGCGTCCGCCCCATCTGTCACAGCGATCGGCGTCGGAATGGGCGCGCTCATCGATGATCACTCCGTTGTACGCACCGCGCCGTTCCTCGAGTGGCAGGTTGTCCCGCTCGGCTCCATGCTCGAGGCGGCAACCGGCATCCCCACCGTCATCGAGAACGATGTCGTCGCCTTCACGGAGTCTGAGCACTGGTTCGGCGCCGGGCGCGGGCTCGACCGGTTCGCCGTGCTCACGTTGGGCGCCGGCATCGGATACGGCGTCGTAATCCACGACGACATCGTGGTCGACGAAGACTCCGGCATCGGCCTGGTCGGGCACTGGCCGCTCGACCCGTTCGGCCCGCTCTGCCCCGCTGGCCATCGCGGCTGCGCGCGCAGCGTGCTCACGATGTCGGCCATCAGCTCGGCCGTCTCTGCAGCGCGGGGTCGCACGGTCGGCTACGACGAGGCGCTCGACCTTGCCGCATCCGGCGAGCCGGCAGCGCGACGGGTCGTCGACGACGCGGGACGCGGACTCGGCAGGATGATCGCGGCCGTCGCAAACCTGACCGCACCAGAGCTCGTGGTGCTGGGCGGCGAGGGCGTGCGCCTGGCCGAGGTCGCAGCAGCCGCGATCGAGGACGGCATTGCCGCTGACCGGGATGCCCGGGCCAAGAAGATTCCCCTGGTCGCGACCTCGGGCGACAACACGGAGTGGTGCAGGGGCGCCGCCGTCATCGCCATCCAGCGGTTCGTGCTCGGCTCGCGCCTCTAGCGCCAGCCGCACCTGCTCCTCGCCTACGCTGAGTGCGGGAGGGTCGATGGAGACACACGAGGTTTTCAACCAGGCACCGCCGCGCGTCGAGGTCGATGAGTTCGGCACGAACACTCCGTTAGTCGAAGGCGTGCAGCGCTACGACGCGACCTGGGCGATACCCAGGCTGAAACGCATCGGGCGATACGTCGGCACGGCCGCGTTTCAACGCGATGCCGAGCAGGCGAACCGCCTCGAACCGGTGCTCCGCTCCCACGACCGCTTTGGCCACCGTGTCGATGAGGTCGACTACGACGATAGCTACCACCGCATCATCCGGGCTGCCATTTCCGACGGTGCCCACACATCCGCCTGGGCGGACCAGAAACCGGGCGCAAACGTCGCCCGTGCCGCGACCTTTATGCTGTACGCGCAGGTCGAGCCCGGGCACGCCTGCCCGATCTCGATGACTCACTCGGTGGTCGCGGCCCTCGCCGCATCCCCACAGCAGTCTGCAAAGTGGATGCCGCGGCTCCTCAGCCGCGACTACGATCCGGCACTGCGCCCCGGTAAGACCAGCGCTTTGTTCGGCATGGCCATGACAGAGAAACAGGGCGGCTCGGATGTCCGCGCAGGCACCACCCGCGCGGTGCCGATCGCAGACGGCAGCTACAGCCTCACCGGCCACAAGTGGTTCTGCAGCGCCCCCATGTCTGACGGCTTCCTCGTGCTCGCGCAGGCACCCGGCGGCCTCAGTTGTTTCGTCGTGCAGCGCGTCCTCGATGATGGCTCGCGCAATCCGTTCGCAATCGAGCGGCTGAAGGACAAGCTCGGCAATCGCTCGAATGCCTCCAGCGAGATCGAGTTCGACGGCACGCTCGGGCAGCTGCTCGGCGAGGAGGGGCGCGGCGTCAAGGCAATCATCGAGATGGTCTCGCGCACCCGCCTTGACTGCATCTACGGGACGACCGCCGGCATGCGACAGGGCGTCGCTGAGGCCGCCTGGCATGTGCGGCACCGCGCCGCCTTCGGGCGGATGCTGGTCGACCAGCCAGCCATGGCATCCGTCGTCGCCGATCTCGCGCTCGAAGCGGAGGCGGCCACGGCCGTCTCGCTGCGACTGGCGCGCGCCCACGACGCCGACGCGAGCGAGACCGACCGCGCGTTCCGGCGTCTCGCGACTGCGGTCTCGAAGTACTGGGTCTGCAAGCGCGGGCCGGAGCACGCCTACGAAGCGCTCGAATGCCTCGGCGGCAACGGCTATACCGAGGCGTTCCCGCTCGCGCGCCGCTATCGCGAGCAGCCCGTCATGGCGGTGTGGGAGGGCTCCGGCAATGTAATCGCGCTCGACGTGCTGCGAGCGCTGGCCCGCGAACCGGATGCCCTGGAAGCCTTCGACGCTGAGGTCGCGCTGGCGGCCGGTGCCGACGTGGTCCTCGATGCGCACATCGCGACGACCCGGCGACTGGTCGGCGAGATGGCCGGCCAGGACGCCGATTGCGCGGCCATCGGCGCACGGCGACTCGTGGCATCCATGGCGCTTGCGCTTCAGGCGTCGCTTCTGGTGCGCGCCGCGCCGTCCGCCGTCTCCGGTGCATTCATCCGGTCGCGGCTCGGCGCCGATCGCGGCCACCTCTATGGCGAACTGCCTGTCGGCACCGACCTCCGCGCGATCCTCGATCGCGGCTGACTACCTGGCTCCGACCTGGGCGCGCACCGCGTCGATCGTCTCCATGACCTCGATCGCGTCGTCCAGGCAGTGGAGAGGCGAATCGGTCCTGCCCTCGTGCACGTAGCCGGCGAGGGCGACCGCCTGCCAGGCGAGACCGTCCCGACCCGTGGGGCCTGTGTTGCGCCAGTCGAGACGTTCGTCGCCCTCTGTGACGACGAAGTCCGCCGGGAACACGAAATTCTGCGTGAATTCGAGGCTCGCGCCCGTTCCATGAATCGTGGCAAGCCCTGGGGTGTTCACGAGGATGGTCGTCGACACCATGGACTGGGCGCGACCGCCGTGGTCGAGCGTCACGACGGCCTGGGTATCGACACCGGTCTCGGCCAGGATGCCGGCCGCCTGAATGGAGGTCGGCGCACCGAGCACGAAGTGCGAAAACCAGAGGCTGTAGACGCCGGCGTCGAGCATCGCGCCACCGCCGAGCGCCGGGTCGTACCCTCGACTGGTCGGGTCGTACGCCCACTGCCAGCCCAGGTTGACGGTTACGAGCTTCACGTCGCCGAGTGCGCCGTCGTCAAGAAGTCGGGCGATGACCGCGCTCTGCGGAAGGTAGCGGGTCCACATCGCTTCCATCGCGAACACGCCCGCCGCGCGGGCCGCCGTCGCAATCTCCCGTGCTTCGCCTGCGTTCAGCGCGATGGGCTTTTCGATGAGCACGTGCTTGCCCGCGGCTATGGCCAGGAGTGCCAGCGCTCGATGCTCGCTATGTGGGGCGGCGACGTACACCACGTCGACGTCCGGGTCGGCGACGAGTTGCTCGTATCCGGCATAGTGCCGGGGGATCTCGTGCCTCGCCGCGAAGGCCTCGGCGCGCTCCAGGGATCTCGACGCGACGGCGACGGCACGCTGGTCGGTGTTGGCGTGCAGCGTCGACACGAAGTCGTTTGCGATCACTCCGGGCGCGAGGATTCCCCAGCGCAGGGTCGGGCCACCGCGCAGCGGGGCAACGTCAGGATGCGGCAGGGCGAGCATCAGGCAAGCCTACTTTGGGCGAGACAGCGCGCGCCTGGCCGCGCGGGCGGCCGAGGATCGAGTCAGGCGCGAAGCTCCATGAGGACCGCCGCCAGCTGGTCGACCGCCCAGTCGAGATCTTCAGGTTCGACGACGATCGGCGGGGCGAGACGGATTGTGCTGCCGTGGGTGTCTTTGGCCAGCACTCCGCGCTCCGTGAGCAGTTCGCAGACCTCGCGACCGGTCGCGAGCGACGGATCGATGTCGATGCCAGCCCAGAGCCCGGCGCCACGAACCGCGACCACGCCCGAGCCGATGAGTCGTTTCAGGTTTGCCTGCAGGCGCTCGCCCAGCACTCGCGCGCGTTCCTGGTACTCGCCGGTCGAAAGCAGCCCGACGACCGCGAGCCCGACGGCGGCGGCCAACGGGTTGCCGCCGAAGGTCGAACCGTGCTGGCCGGGCTCGAGTACACCCAGCACGTCGGCGTTGCCGACGACCGCGCTCACAGGAACGATGCCGCCGCCGAGTGCCTTGCCGAGCAGGTAGAGATCCGGCACGACGCCCGCGTTGTCGCACTCGAACGTGGCGCCGGTGCGCCCGAGACCAGACTGGATCTCGTCCGCAATGAACAGCACGTTGTGGCGGGATGTGATCTCGCGCACCGCAGGCAGGTAGTCCGAGGGCGGCACGATGATCCCGGCCTCACCCTGGATCGGCTCAAGGAGCACGGCCACCGTGTTCTCGTCGATCGCCGCTTCGAGCGCCGCGGCATCGCCGTACGGAACGCTCACGAAGCCGGGCGTATACGGCCCGAAGTCCCGACGGGCGTCCTCGTCGTTCGAGAAGCTGATGATCGTTGTCGTGCGGCCGTGGAAGTTTCCGTCGGCCACGATGATCTTCGCCTTATTCGCCTCCACGCCTTTGACGCGGTAGCCCCAGGCGCGGGCGACCTTGATGCCGGACTCCACGGCCTCGGCACCCGTGTTCATCGGAAGCACCATGTCTTTGCCGGCAAGGGCGGCAAGGGCGGTGACGAATGGGCCGAGCTGATCGTTGTGGAATGCCCGGCTCGTCAGCGTGATGCGATCGAGCTGCGCCTTCGCGGCGTCGACGAGCGCGGGATTCCCGTGGCCGAAGTTCACTGCAGAGTATGCAGCAAGGCAGTCGAGGTACTTGCGGCCCGTGACATCCGTCACCCATGCCCCGTCCCCACGCTCGACGACGACGGGAAGCGGGTGGTAGTTGTGTGCGGCGTGCTCCTCCTCGAGCGCAATGGCTGCGGCCGAAACCCGGTCGAGCGAGCGGAGCGAGGCCTGCGCTGAGCCTGTCGAAGCGTCGAGACCCCCGCCGCTCATCGTCGCAGCTCCAGGGTGCAGCACTTCACGCCGCCGCCGCCGAGCAGCAGCTCAGACAGGTCGACGCCGATCGGGTTGTATCCGCGCTCGCGCAGCTGACGCTCGAAGTCTTTCGCCCGCGATGCGATCACGATGTTGTAGCCGTCGCTGTACGAGTTCAGCCCGAGCACCGCGGCATCCTCTTCGTTCACGATGACGGCATCGGGGTATCGCTCGCGCAGGATCGCGAGACTGGGTCCGTCGAACGCGCTCGGCAGGTAGGCGATATTGGCGGGCTGGCCGGCCGCGGGAGAGGGATCGAGCACCGCGATCGCGGTGTCCAGGTGGTAGAAACTCGGATTGATCAGGTTCAGCGTGATCACCGGGCGGCCGAAGATCCTGGCCAACTCCTCGTGGCTCTTCGATGCACTCCGGAACCCCATGCCAGCGAGGATCACATCGCCGACGAGCAGGAAGTCGCCCTCGCCCTCGTTAGTGTTTTCCGGCACGCGAACGTCGTAGCCGTTGGCCCCGAACCAGTCCATGTAGGCCGGGCCTTCTGGCTGTCGCTCGGCGTAGGTGAAGCTTGCGCCGTATGCGATGTTATCGAGCACGAAACCGCCGTTCGCGGCGTACACCATGTCTGGGAGGCCATCGATCGGGTCAACCAGGTGCACGTCGAAACCGAGGTCGAGGTAGGTCTGGTAGAGCACCTGCCACTGCTTCACAGCGAGGCTCGTGTCGGTGGGATCTTCTGGATGCATCCACGGGTTGATGCGGTACGCGACGGTGAAGTAGTCGGGCCGGCACATGAGCACAGAGCGCTTGGATGGCACGCGTTCGGGCGCGGAGGTAGTCGGTTCAGTCATCGTCATGAGGCCAGCTTTTCACGCACTATCGGCAAGTTGGTGGCGTCAGGCGCACAAAATCGCCGTCTTTCATTGGTTCGACACACTTTTTCACCATAGAGTGTGGGAATGGACAGCCTTGATTACGGGATCATCGACCTCCTCCGGCAGAACGCGCGAGCGGGGTACGGCGATATCGGAGAAGTGATCGGGCTTTCGGCCTCCGCGGTCAAGCGACGCGTCGACAGGCTCGTTGCGGACGGCGTCATCCGCGGTTTCACGATCCAGGTCGACCCCGCTGTCGACGGGATGGCAACCGAGGCCTACGTCGAGTTGTTCTGCCGAGGGACTGTCGCGCCGGAAGAGTTGAAGCGCATTCTCTCTGGCGTCCCCGAGGTAGTGGATGCCGGGACGGTAACGGGATCGGCGGATGCGATCGTCCACATGCGTTCGCGCGACATCCCCTCACTCGAGGTCGCGCTCGAGAAGGTACGAATCGCTCCCAACGTCGACCACACTCGCAGTGCCATCGTGCTCTCGCGGCTCATCCACCGCACGCACGACTGACGCCATCGCGGGCGTCGCCCCAAGTATTGCCGCAGGGTTCTGTAACCGCTAGGTTATGAACGTGGCAGACGACCAACTCAGCAACGTGTTCGTGGCGCTCGCCGATCCGACGAG
>DASYEE010000180.1:0-23144 GCA_036499165.1 Galbitalea sp.
CCGAACTGGTCATCGACGCCGTCGCGTGCATGAAGCGCATCGACCCCGAGACGCTGCCGGACACGGGGACACTGCGGGGCGACCTGATCGCGATGATCAAGCCGCATTCGATCGAGGACGGGGAACGCAAGCTCCAGATCATGGCGGGGCTGGTGTCCATGCTCTCGACGTCGCCGGAGCTGGCGGATGCCGTGAACGAAACCATCGTCGACCCCCGGGCGGCCGTCAATCGCGTGCTGCTGACTCGCGCCGTGGAGCGGGGAGAGATTCCGGCGGACACCGACATCGAGCGCCTCGCGCTCATTAGTCCGTCGATGGCCGCATACCGTGTGCTGGTGCAGCGCAAGCCCGTCGATCGGAAGTTTCTCATCTCCGTGATCGACGGCGTCATGCTGCCGGCCGCTGGCATCCGGTCGCCGCAGGCGGCGCAGCCCAGCTGAGTTTGCGGTAGTCCGCAGCATCCCGTACTCTTGACCTCGGCCAAAGACCGCTGGATGTCGCCGCGAGGTGACCGAAAGCCTGAAGCTTCCGAAAGGGAGACTCAGCATCCCGCGCAGGTGTGTGAAGACTTCTAGTCCGTAAGGGCAACCAAGCTCCGACCGCCTGACGCGTCGGAGCTTTTTTAGTTCCGTCTCGCGTCTGTTCGACATCACGTCGATGGCTACCGATATCTATCAAGGAGTGCCATGGCGAACAAGGAAGCTTCGGTTGCCGAGCTTACGGATCATTTCCGTAACTCCAACGCCGTTCTGCTGACCGAGTACCGCGGACTCACCGTTGCCCAGCTCAAGCAGCTGCGGCAGTCGATCAGTGAGCACGCTACGTACGCCGTGGTGAAGAACACCCTGACCAAGATCGCGGCCAACCAGGCAGGCATCTCGTCGTTTGACGCAGAGCTCGCCGGGCCATCCGCTCTTGCCTTCGTGCATGGTGACACCGTCGCCGTCGCAAAGGCCCTGCGTGACTTCGCCAAGGCAAACCCTCTGCTCGTCGTGAAGGGCGGTTACTTCGACGGTAACTCCCTGACCGCTGCAGAGGTTGACAAGCTCGCCGATCTCGAAAGCCGGGAGGTGCTGCTGGCCAAGCTGGCCGGTGCCTTCAAGCAGTCGCTGTTCGGTGCTGCGTATCTGTTCAACGCACCGCTGTCGAAGGCCGTTCGCACGGTCGACGCGCTGCGCGAGAAGCAGGATTCCGCGAACTAGTTCGCGGTCGAGACAAGAAAAACTAAGGAGAAAATCATGGCAAAGCTGACAACTGACCAGCTGCTCGACGCGTTCAAGGAGCTCACGCTCATTGAGCTGAGCGACTTCGTCAAGAAGTTCGAGGAGACCTTCGAGGTCACCGCTGCAGCACCGGTCGCCGTTGCTGCCGCTGGTGGCGGCGCAGCCGCTCCGGTCGAAGAGGTTGAGGAGAAGGACTCGTTCGACGTCGTTCTCGAGGCCGCTGGCGAGAAGAAGATCCAGGTCATCAAGGAGGTGCGCGCACTCACCAGCCTCGGCCTCGGCGAGGCGAAGGCACTCGTTGATGGCGCTCCCGGTGTCGTGCTCGAGGGCGCGAACAAGGAGAACGCGGAGAAGGCAAAGGCTCAGCTCGAAGAGGCTGGCGCCACCGTCACGCTCAAGTAACGCGAGCCCCCAAGGGGCTTTCGAGAGGCGTCGCATCCATCGGATGCGGCGCCTTTCTTGGCGTTGACGGCGCAGACAGCGAGGCGGGGCGTTCCGTAACCACTCGGCACGCCCCACCTCTGTGCCGTCGTCGCCAGGAGTTCGGGATCAGGTCCAAACTTCTGGCATCAGTAACCGAGACAGCTCCGACGGCGGGCTGTTCGGGTTCGTGCGAGAGGGCGACGTTGCCAACCGCGAGTTTCGGGCCCCGCTACTGGAAGAGAGTTCGTAGCGGAGCTGAATTTGGATTTCGCGTCCTTGGGGTTGCCGTGAGCCAAATGAAACAGTCTCAGCACCCTTGTGCGCATCCATCCATGTCCACCATAATGGGGACGTCCCGCAACTGATACCCCCGGCAGCGGTTCAAAATACCCCCTCTTCGTGTGACGTGTGGCGCAGCTTTGTGCTCCGCGCAGCCCTCGAACTAGACGGCCTTACCCTCCGGCTAGCTCACCCGCCAGGGCAGCATGCGGCACGAGTTCGAGGTAAGTGGTGCGCGAGTGCGCAGATGCCGTGTGGGGCCCGAACGAATCGGGCCCCCACGAGCGGTCACCCCAAAGGGGGACTGCGCCGGTATGTCGTCCACGGATAGTCTCTGTGAGGCGTCGAAAGCACTCGGGGGGAGAGCGAATTGAAGGTCAGTCTGACGCGGCGCAAAATAGTGCCGCTTGCCATTCTTGCGATCGTGGGGATCGCTCTGACCGGCTGCTCATCTGGTTCTTCCGGTACGGGCAATGTCGGCACAGCGGATGGCGTCGTGACCATTACCGGCCCGATCACCGACACGGATGCCACGCTCCTCGAGAAATCGTGGGCTTCGTGGTCTGCGGCCAACCACATCAAGATCGAGTACACCGGAAGCAAAGACTTCGAGGAGCAGATCGGTGGCGCGGCCCAGCAGGGAAACGCGTCGGATCTCGCCATCTTCGCCCAACCCGGTCTGATCGGCGACCTCGCGGACCGCGGTTACCTGCAGAAGCTGCCGAAGACGGTCCAGTCCAACGTCAAGGCCAATTTTCCGGCCGCGTGGGGCGGCTACACGACCTTCAAGGGTTCGAACTACGCTTCGCCCCTTCTCGCAAACATCAACGGCTGGGTGTTCTACTCGCCGACGCAGCTGCGTACCTGGGGTCTCAGTGTCCCGAAAACCTGGTCTGACCTCTACCTGCTAACCCAGAACATCCAGGCGAAGACCGGCGGCGCCGTCTGGTGCGACGGCTTCAGCGCGAACGCGGCCAGTGGCGCGGCGGGCACCGACTGGATCGAGGACCTCGTGCTTCGCAAGGACGGCCCGAAGGTCTACGACGAGTGGGTCTCACACAAGATCCCCTTCAGCGACCCGCGCATCAAGCTCGCGTTCGACGAGGCATCCGAGATCCTGCAGGACAAGAACTACGCCAACGCAGGCATCGGTGGCACGAAGAGTGTCAACACCGCGACGACAGCGGATGTCGCAACCGCGATGCTCAGCGGCAAGTGCGCTCTCGCCCACGAGGACTCGACGTTCGTCGGCGACCTTCAAGCGGCAGACACGACGGGCGGCACGAAGTCGAACGTGAGCCCGAATGGCGACTACTGGGCGTTCCCGCTTCCGCCCTTCACCGATACATCCATTCCGATCACCGGCGGCGGGGATTTCGTCGCAGCATTCTCGAATGATGCAGACACGATCAAGGTGCAGAAGTATCTCTCCAGCACCGCCTGGGCCGAGTCGCGGGTGAAGCTCGGTGGCGTCATCAGCCCTGACCCGCAGGTGCCGCTCGATGATGCAGGCAGCCCGCTCCTCCAGCTGTCAGCCGCGACCCTGCAGGACCAGCGCACTGTGTTCCGCTTCGACGCATCCGACCTGATGCCGTCGGTGGTCGGTTCCGGGGCATTCCTCACCGGAATGGTGAACTGGGTCAACGGCACGCCGACGCAGAAGGTGCTCGCCTCGATCGACGCGGCCTGGCCGAGCAACTAGTCCTGGCGTTCATTTTGCGGCGAGCGAACGCGCCCGCGCGGGTCGGCGGCAGCGCCTAGGGTGAACGGGTGAGTATGCGGGGCGGCGGTGGTCGCGGCGGGCGAGTGAGCCTCGGAGACGTGCAGTCGCAGCGCGCGCGGAATGCGGAAGCGCCGCGCGTGGAGCACCTGCTGCGACGCATCGGCGAACTGTTCCGGCCGCACCGGGCGAAGTTGACGATCACGATCATCCTGGTGCTCGTCAGTGCCGGCCTCAGTGTTGCGCCGCCGCTTCTGACGCGGCAACTGTTCGACAAGGGCCTGTTTCCGCCGAGCCGCGTGCCGGATGTCCCCGTGATCGTCGAACTCGTCGTCATCATGGTCGTCTTGTGGGTGGCATCCTCGGGTCTCGGGGTCTGGCAGACCTACCTCACGGCCACGGTCGGCAACGACGTGATGGGGTCGCTCAGGATGAGGCTGTTCAGCCACCTGCAGGCCATGGAGCTCGCATTCTTCACGAAGACCAAGACGGGCGTCATCCAGTCGCGGCTGCAGAACGATGTCGGCGGCGTCGCCGGAGTGCTGAGCAACACGATCTCGAGCGTTATCGGCAACACCGTCACGGTCATTGCCGCGCTCGTGTCGATGATCATCCTGAGCTGGCAGATGACGATCGTCGCGGTCATCCTTCTGCCGATCCTCGTGGTGGCGCAGCGCCGGGTGGGCCAGGTGCGCGCTCGCATCGCGACCAAGACGCAGGAATCGCTGTCTGACATGACGGCCATCACGCAGGAGACGCTGAGCGTCAGCGGCATCCTGCTCGCGAAGAGCTTCAACCAGCAGGGCGCGGAGATCGATCGCTACGGTGCTGAGAACCGCAACCAGATCGGCCTGCAGGTGCGCCAGCAGATGAGCGGGCAGTGGTTCTTCGCGATGGTGAGCATCTTCCTGTCGGTCATCCCTGCCGTCATCTACCTCGTCGCAGCGTGGCTGATTACCCACAACGTCATCGTCACGGCCGGTACCATCGTCGCCTTCACCACGGTGCAGGCGCGCGTCACCTTCCCCCTGATGGGCCTCCTGCGCGTCGCACTCGACCTGCAAACTTCGCAGGCCCTGTTCGCCCGCATCTTCGAGTATCTCGACCTGAAACCACGCATCGTCGACAGTCCGGATGCCCGGGCCGTCAACGAGGCGCGCGTCGGTGAGGTCGCCTTCCGTGACGTCGTCTTCCGCTATCCGGATGCGGGAAAGGACGCGATCCCGACCCTGCGCGACGTCTCGTTCGAGATCGAGCCCGGCCAGTACGCCGCGTTCGTCGGGCCATCGGGAGCAGGTAAGACCACCGTCTCGTACCTTGTGCCGCGCTTCCACGACGTGGAGGCCGGCCACGTGGTGTTCGCTGGCGACGACGTGCGGGACCTCCGGCAAGACTCTCTCGTTCGCAACATCGGGATCGTGAGCCAGGAGACCTACCTGTTCCACGCCACGATCGCC
Organism: Galbitalea sp.; assembly: GCA_036499165.1. Lineage (GTDB taxonomy): Bacteria > Actinomycetota > Actinomycetes > Actinomycetales > Microbacteriaceae > Galbitalea. The sequence continues at coordinate 5,103 of DASYEE010000180.1, forward strand.
GAGAACCTGCGCTACGCAAAGCCGGACGCGACGCAGGCCGAGCTCGAGATCGCCTGCCGCGCCGCGAACATCCACGACACCATCGCGACCTTCCCGCTCGGCTACGACACCGTCGTGGGCGAGCGCGGCTACCGACTCTCGGGCGGCGAGAAGCAGCGAGTCGCCATCGCGCGCGTGCTGCTGAAGGATCCGCCCGTGCTGATCCTCGACGAGGCGACCAGCGCGCTCGACACCATCTCAGAACGTATCGTGCAGTCCGCCCTCGACGAGGCGTCGCGGGGGCGCACAACGATCGCCATCGCGCACCGGCTCTCGACCGTGATCGGTGCCGACGTCATCTTCGTCGTTCAGGCCGGTCGGATCGTCGAACACGGCAAGCACGCGGAGCTGCTGGCGGCGGGCGGCGAGTATTCTCGGCTGTTCGCAGAGCAGAGCGGCGGAGTACTGAGCAACTGAGCCGCTGAACAACTGAGCGAGCGGGCGCTAGTGTCGACAAATGATCGACACGGCAGGTGCCCAGCGGGTGCTCACGCTCATCACAACCGACATGGATGCGCGGCAACGGCTGCTCGCGCACTACCGCGGCGACGAAGACCCGGTGTCTGCGCTTCGCGAATTGCTCGATCCGGCGCAGCCGAGCGTGGCCACGATGGCACGGCTGGAGCGCGCCGCCCGGCTGCAGTCGGTCGCGTACGGGCGCGCTGGGACCACCGCGGAGCGCGAGACGGCAGCGCAGGCACAGGATGAACTCGCCTGGGACCGCGCCCATGCCGCCGACATCCGAGAGGCGATCGAGGAGGCGGTGGCGGGGTTTCTCGCCGAGAAGGAGGCAGGCGACGGCACGGCGACCGAGGGAGACGCTGCATCGCGGCGGGCGTCAGGTTCCCACGCCCACGCCGATAGCGAGCGCAGGACTCGTCGGCGGAGCGTCCGCGCGCTCTGGCTTGTTCCTGCCGTGTTGGCCGCACTTGTTATCGGCGTCGTCGTGGGAGTCGTCGCGCGGGGTCCAGCAAGCTTCGTGCCCCAGGCTGCCTCAACGCATCCGCCCACCCCGAAACCGACCCGATCGACGGTGTTTCTCAGCAAGCAGCCAATCGACACACGCATGGCGGCCGTGCTCACGGCCATCACCGACCAGGCCAGCGTCAACACGACGGCAGACGCTGAGCGCTGGTTCATCGGAGCGCAGAGCGCGAACGATCGCGCGATCCCAGCGGAACTGCTCGGCGACATCCAGCAGTCCTCGATGCGGCTGATCATCAGCAACCGCAACGGAACCGGCGTCTGGATCGGCAAGCCGAGCCACGGCGGCTTCTGCATCTTCGACTTTGAGGCGGACGGCCTCAACTCGGATTGCACTGCGACGAGCGGCTTCGACAGCGCGACCCCGCTCGAAATTCAGAACGGTGCGAATGTCGTGCTCTGGGATGGCCGGACCATCATCGAGACCGTACCGAGCACTGCCTTCTGAGCAGTCAGGATGACTACCATTGGCCTACATGAACACGATCGAGGTCGTCGCCGCAGTCATCCTCGACGTCGAGGGTCGAATCCTGCTCGTTCGCAAGCGTGAGACCACCGCGTTCATGCAGCCGGGCGGCAAACCGGAGGTGGGCGAGACGATGGCGCAGGCCCTCGCGCGGGAGCTGAACGAGGAGGTCGGGTACGAGATCCATCCGAACGACTTCGAGTTCGTCGGTCGATACCACGCCGCCGCCGCGAACGAGATCGACCACCACGTGGATGCGCACGTCTTCTTCGCAGTAGCGTTCGAGGAGGCAGTCGCCGCCTCAGAGATCGAAGAGGTCGTCTGGGTCGATCCGTGGAACATGGACCACCTCGAGCTCGCGCCCCTGACCTCCGGCCCGATGCGTCCGTTCATCCGCACTCGCGCCGCAGCCTTGCTCGGCCGCCAGGACCCGTAGCCGCGCCTCCCCGGCGTCCACGTCCGCGCCCATGCCTGCAATGGCAGTTGCGCGCGACCATTCCTCGTAGATACGGGGTTTTGGGTGCACGAAGCCACCGTGCAGCCTGAGTTGTGAACAACAAGATCGGTCGGCGGTGCGGCGGCTAGACCTCACTTTCTAGAGGTCACGAGGCCAGCTGCGTAACACTCAGGGCACCGGAAACCCCGCCGGTAGACTTGCCGCACCATGAAGTATGCGAACTCGGTGCTCGAACTGATCGGCAACACGCCCCTCGTCAAACTGACGCGCGTCGCCGAGGGCTATGCGCCCACGATCCTCGCCAAGATCGAATACCTGAACCCGGGAGGGTCGTCCAAAGACCGAATCGCCGCTCGGATCATCGACGCTGCGGAGGCCGAAGGGCTGTTGAAACCCGGTGGGACGATCGTCGAACCGACGAGTGGAAATACCGGTATCGGGCTGGCGCTGGTCGCCCAGCAGCGCGGCTACCGCTGCGTCTTCGTGCTGCCAGACAAGGTGGGCGAGGAGAAGCGCAACGTGTTGAAGGCGTACGGCGCCGAGGTGGTGGTGACCCCGACGTCCGTTGCCCCAGAGAGCCCTGAGTCGTACTACTCCGTCAGCGACCGGCTTGCGCGGGAGATCCCGGGAGCGTTCAAGCCCAACCAGTACGCAAACCCCAACGGGCCGCTCAGTCACTACGAGACGACCGGTCCCGAGATCTGGCGCGACACCGACGGCCGGGTCACGCACTTCGTCGCGGGCGTCGGCACGGGTGGCACGATTTCCGGCGTAGGCAAATACCTGAAAGAGGTGTCGAACGGCGCGGTTCGCATCATTGGCGCTGACCCTGAGGGCTCCGTCTACTCGGGTGGCACGGGCCGGCCATACCTGGTCGAGGGCGTCGGCGAGGACTTCTGGCCGACCGCATACGACCCGAGTGTCGTCGACGGCATCATCGCCTCGTCAGATGCAGAGTCGTTCGATCTCACTCGCAGGCTCGCACGCGAGGAGGGGCTCCTCGTCGGCGGCTCGAGCGGCCTTGCCGTCAGCGCCGCTCTCAAGCTGGCCCGTGAACTCGGGTCCGACGACGTCATCGTCGTGCTGCTGCCGGATGGCGGCCGAGGCTACCTCGGCAAGGTATTCAACGACCAGTGGATGCAGTCGTACGGATTCACGCAGGTCTCAGACGAGAAGACGGTCGCCGACCTGGTGCGCACGAAGACCGGAGCTGTGCCGGATCTCGTCCACCTGCACCCGTCGGACACCGTGCGCGACGCCATCCAGATCATGGCCAACCACGACGTGTCCCAGCTACCCGTCCTCACCGCTGAACCGCCCGTGGTCATCGGCGAGGTCGTAGGCGCAATCAACGAGAAAAACCTCGTGGAGCTGGTCTTCACCGGGGAGGCAGCGATGACCGACTCGATCTCGAAGTTCGTCGGAAAGCCACTCGAAATCATCGGAGTGCACGAATCGGTGACCCAGGCGCGTGAGGCGCTGGGAACATCCGATGCCCTCCTCGTTGTTGACGACGGTAAGCCGGTCGCGGTGCTGACGCGCTACGACCTGCTGAACTTCCTCTCCAACTGACCTCATTCCCCCCACAGCAAGGAAACACGTGTCCGACGCAAGCGCGCCAGAATCCCTCGGCTTCTCATCGAGGGCGATCCACGTCGGCCAGGAGTTCGATCCGACGACCGGCGCCATCATCCCGCCCATATATCTCACCTCGACCTTCGTGCAGGATGGCATCGGCGGCTTCCGGGGAGGCTACGAGTACGCGCGCGGCGGCAACCCGACCCGCGACTCGCTGCAGGAGCTGCTCGCATCCCTCGAGGGGGGATCGCAGGCGTTCAGTTTCGCGTCGGGTCTCGCGGCAGAGGACACGCTGCTGCGCGGCATCCTGAAGCCCGGTGACCAGATCGTCATGGGCAACGATGTTTACGGCGGCACTCATCGCCTGGTCAACCGCATCTTCGTACCCTGGGGCATCGCGCTCACAACGGTCGACATGAGTGACCTCGACGCCGTTCGCAGAGTGGTCACCGCTACGCCGCCCGCCGTGCTGTGGGTCGAGACCCCGTCGAACCCGCTGATGAAGATCTCGGATATCGCGGCGCTCGCCGAAATCGGTCATGCGGCAGGAGCGATCGTCGTCGTCGACAACACCTTCGCGTCGCCCTACCTGCAGCAGCCCCTCGCTCTCGGTGCCGATGTCGTCGTGCATTCGACGACCAAGTACCTTGGCGGTCACTCCGACGTGCTAGGCGGGGCCGTGATCGTGAAGGATGACGAGCTGGCCAACAAGGTCGGATTCCTGCAGTTCGCGGTCGGTGCGGTCAGCGGCCCGCTGGATGCGTGGCTCACGGTGCGCGGGATCAAGACCCTTGCCGTGCGGATGGACCGCCACTCGGCCAGCGCGCAGGCGATTGCGGAGCGACTGGTCGGGCATCCGAAGGTCGACGCAATCTATTACCCGGGTCTGCCGGAGCACCCCGGCCACGATATCGCGGCGCAACAGATGAGCGGATTCGGCGGGATGCTGTCAGTCGCCGTGCGGGGCGGCTCGGAGGCGGCGCGCACCTTCGCGGAGTCGACGAGCCTGTTCCAGCTGGCCGAGTCGCTCGGGGGCGTCGAGTCGCTGATCGGCTACCCGTCTGAGATGACACACGCTTCGGTGCGCGGTACCGAGCTCGAGGTCGCAGACAACATCGTGCGCCTCTCGGTCGGCATCGAAGACGTCAGCGACCTCGTCGCCGACGTGCTGCAGGCGCTCGACCGCGCCTAGTCCGCCCATCCCGCCTCATCCCATCCCATCCCACCCCATCCCGCTCACTTCACCTGTCGCAAAGTCGGTGATTCGCGCGACATCCCGGTCGGGTGTGGGCAACACGCCGGGGTGCGGAGCGGATCACCGACTTTGCGGCGCAGGGGACTGGCAGAGAATCATAACCGCGCCCTAGAAGGCTCATAGGAATGGCATAGGATCGCCGCATTAGCTTGCGGCATGAACACACCGACCGAATCATCAGGCCCGTCGAAGCCGGCGGAACTCGAGGTCGTCGTTCCCGTCTACAACGAGCAGGGAGCGCTCTACGAGAGCGTAAAAACCCTCCACGAGTACATGGCTGCGCACATCGAGACGCACTGGATCATCACGATCGCCGACAACGCGTCGACCGACGCGACGCTCGATATCGCGACGCTGCTCACCTACGACTTCGATCGCGTGCGCGTCATTCACCTCGACGAAAAGGGTCGCGGTCGGGCGCTCAAGCGGGCGTGGGGTGAATCGGATGCCCGCGTCGTCGCTTACGTCGACGTCGACCTGTCCACCGATCTGAGAGGCCTGCCTCCGCTTGTCGCGCCGCTGCTTTCCGGTCACTCGGACGTGGCGATCGGCACCCGCCTCGCCGCCTCGGCCAGGGTCACCCGTGGTGGCAAGCGAGAGGTCATCTCGCGCGCGTACAACTTTCTTTTGCGTCGTACGATGGGCGCGAGCTTCAGCGACGCGCAATGCGGCTTCAAGGCCATGCGATCGGATGTCGCCTCGCAGCTGCTCCCGCTGGTCGAGGACGACGGCTGGTTCTTCGACACGGAGCTGCTGATCCTGGCCGAGCGCAGCGGCATGCGCATCCATGAGGTCCCTGTCGACTGGGTGGATGACCCGGACAGCCGCGTAGACATCGTCGCGACCGCGCGTGAAGACCTGAAGGGCATGTGGCGCGTGACCCGCGGGCTCGTCTCCGGGCGCATCCCCGTCGATCGGGTCTACGAGGAACTCGGGCGGCGGCCACTCGATCCGCCGAGACCCGCGTCCTTCTTCGGCCAGCTGGTGCGATTCGCGGCCGTCGGTGTCGCATCCACGCTCGCGTACGCGCTCCTGTACCTGGTGTTCTCGAGCCTCATGACGGGGTTCGTTGCCAACTTCGTCGCACTGCTGATCACCGCCATCGCCAACACGGCGGCGAATCGGCGCTTCACCTTCGGCGTGCGCGGTCGATCGCGTGCCGCAACACATCAGTTCCAGGGGCTGATCGTGTTCGCCATCGCGTGGCTGATCACGAGCGGGTCGCTGCTCGAGCTTCACGCGATCAACCCCCAGGCGACCCCGACGATCGAGCTCGTCGTCCTGACCTTTGCCAACCTGCTCGCCACCGCCCTGCGGTTCGTGCTGTTCCGCGTGTGGGTCTTTCGCAGCCACCGCAGCGCAGCCCCCGCGCCTCCCGCGGCTCCCGTGGCCATCCAGAATCTCCAGAAAGTGAACGCATCATGACCACATCGACCGCTTCCACCGGCGCGCTGCCGGTGACGACGACATCCCGGCCGCGGGAGCGCTCCTGGCTCCGCCGCCTGGTGCTCGGCAGCGCGACGACCGCGCGCTGGGAGCGCCCGGCGTTCCTCGGACTGCTTGCCGTTGCCGCGATCCTCTATCTCTGGGATCTCAGCGCCAGCGGATGGGCCAACTCCTTTTATTCCGCCGCTGTTCAGGCCGGCGCGAGCAACTGGGAGGCGTTCTTCTACGGCTCCTCCGATGCCGCAAACTCGATCACCGTCGACAAGCCGCCGGCCAGCCTGTGGTTCATGGCGCTGTCCGTTCGATTGTTCGGGCTGAGCTCGTTCAGCATCCTGCTGCCGGAGGCGCTCATGGGCGTCGCCACGGTCGGCGTGGTGTTCGCAACCGTGCGTCGGGCGTTCTCGGCGAGGACCGCGCTACTCGCCGGCGGAGTGCTCGCCCTGACGCCGGTTGCCGCGCTCATGTTCCGGTTCAATAACCCGGATGCGCTGCTTGTTCTGCTGCTGAGCCTCTCCGTGTACTTCACGTTGCGCGGCATCCAGAGCGGCAAGCTGCGGTGGGTCCTGTGGGCGGGAGCGATGGTCGGATTCGCGTTCCTGACCAAGCAGCTCCAGGCGTTTCTCGTTGTGCCAGTGCTGGCCGGAATCTACATGGCGGCGGCGCCCGGAACCTGGTGGCGCCGCATCTGGCACCTGCTCGCGGCGCTCGGTGCGATCGTGGTGTCGGCCGGCTGGTGGGTGGCGGTCGTCGAGCTCGTCCCGGCGTCGATGCGACCGTACATCGGCGGATCGCAGAACAACGACTTCCTCGAGCTGACCTTCGGCTACAACGGTCTCGGCCGCCTCGACGGCAGCGAGACAGGCAGCGTCAGCGGTGGTGGCGGCGCAGCGACGACCGGCGGCCAGTGGGGTGCGACCGGAATCTTCCGCCTGTTCGAGAACGAGATCGGCGGCCAGATCAGCTGGCTGATGCCAGCTGCCCTCGTGCTCGCGATCGTCGCGTTCATCGTCATGCGCGGTCGCCGCACCGACCTCCGCCGCGCGACTCTCATGATGTTCACCGCGTGGATGCTGGTCACCGCCCTGACCTTCAGCTTCGCCGCCGGCATCTTCCACGCGTACTACACCGTGGCTCTCGCTCCGGCCGTCGCCGGGACCGTTGCGATCGGCGCATCCGTGCTCTGGTCGTATCGGGCGGAGCTCTGGTCCCGCATCGTCGGCGTGATCGTCGTGCTCGGAACGGTGACCTGGGCATACCTCCTGCTCGCCGAGGCGAACGACTGGCTGCCGTGGCTGAAGTTCGTGGTGCTCGCCGTCGGGGTGGTCGCAGCGGTGCTATTGCTGTTGCCCCAGGCCGGACGGCGGATGCGCGTTGCGACGCTGAGCGCGACCCTCGTTGCGACCCTGCTGGCTCCCGCGGCGTACACGATCGACACCGTGCTCACCCCGCACAGCGGATCGATCGTGACCGCCGGGCCGACCGTGGCGAGCTCGATGGGCGGCGGCGGCTTCGGTGGAGGTGGCGCCGCAGGCGGCTTCGGGGGAGCGCGTGGCGGGACGCCCCCAGCCGGTGCAGGGGGTGCGGCCGGTGGTACCTTCGCTGGCCAGGCTCCGACCGGCACCCGGGGTGGCGCGGGTGATGGCACGGGCGGCGGTGCGGGATCGCTGCTCAACAGTTCGAGCGTTGGGGCGGCACTGTCCACGCTGTTGAAGGCGGACGCATCCAAGTATTCGTGGGTTGCTGCCGCGGTCGGATCGAACAGCGCTGCTGGCTACCAGCTCGCTACCGAGGAGGCGGTCATGCCGATCGGCGGCTTCAACGGAAGCGACCCGTCACCGACCCTCGCCGAGTTCAAGGCGGATGTCGCCGCAGGCAAGATCCACTACTTCATCGGTGGCACGGTCGGTCAGTCGAACGGCGGGTCTAACGCATCCAGCTCGATCGCGAGCTGGGTCGCGACCAACTTCACCGCGAAGACTGTCGACGGCGTCACCCTGTACGACCTGACCGCCCCATCCGACTAGCCTCATCTGCCCCGAGCGCCGGAAGAAACAACATCAGACACCCCGCTACGGCGGGGTGTCTGATGTTGTTTCTTCCGGCGCCCGGGGCAGGTCAATTGAGCTTGTGGCGATAGATGCGGATCGCGAAGACGTACGCGACGATGAGGATGCCGACCAGCCAGGCGAGGGCGATCCAGATGCTGCTGCCGACGGGTGTCCCGGTGAACAGGGCGCGGATGGTGTTCACGATCGAGGTCACCGGCTGGTTCTCGGCGAACCAGGCGACAGGCGCCGGCATCGAGGCCGTCGGGACGAAGGCCGAGCTGATGAACGGCAGGAAGATCAGCGGGTAGCTGAACGCGCTGGCCCCGTCGATCGTCTTGGCAGACAACCCCGCGATCACGGCGATCCAGGTGAGGGCGAGGGTGAACAGGATTAGGATGCCTGCGACAGCAAGCCACGCGCCGACGGATGCTCCGGTGCGGAATCCCAGGATGAGCGCGACCCCGGTCACGACGACAATCGAGACCAGATTCGCGGCGAGCGAGGTGAAGACGTGCGCCCAGAGCACGCTCGATCGGGCGATCGGCATCGACTGGAAGCGCTCGAAGATGCCGCCCTGGAGATCGAGGAACAGCCGGTACGCGGTGTACGCGATGCCCGACGCGATCGTGATGAGCAGGATCCCCGGAAGCAGGTAGTTGACGTACGACTGGTGTGATCCCGTGTTGATCGCGCCGCCGAGGACGTAGACGAACAGCAGCATCAGCGCGACCGGAGTGACGGCGGTGGTGATGATCGTGTCCGGGCTTCGGACGATGTGGCGGAGCGAGCGCCCGGTCAGGGTCGCGGTGTCGCCGATGGCGTGCGTGGTCATGGGAGTTCCCTTCCTTCTGTGGCGCTCTCGTTTGTATCGCCGACCAGCGCAAGGAAGACATCCTCGAGCGACGGCTGCTTCTCGACGTACTCGACCTTGGCGGCTGGCAGCAGCTTCTTCAGCTCTGCGAGTGTGCCGTTCTGGATGATCGTGCCCTTGTGCAGGATCGCGATGCGGTCGGCCAGCTGTTCGGCTTCGTCGAGATACTGCGTTGTGAGGAGCACGGTCGTGCCCTCGCCCGCGAGTTGCTTGACGGTCTGCCACACCTCGATGCGTGCCTGCGGGTCGAGGCCCGTTGTCGGCTCATCGAGAAAGATGACCGGGGGGTTGCCGATCAGGCTCATGGCGATATCGAGTCGACGTCGCATGCCACCGGAGTACGTGGATGCCTTGCGGCTCCCGGCTTCGGTGAGCGAGAAGCGCGCGAGCAGGTCGTCTGCCACGGGGCCGGAGTTCTTCAGGTGGCGGAGCTTCGCGACCAGCACCAGGTTCTCCCGGCCGGTCAGCACCTCGTCCACCGCGGCGAACTGGCCCGTCAGGCTGATCGACTCGCGCACATCCACGGGTCTCGTCGCGACGTCCGAGCCGTGGACGAATGCGGTGCCGGCGTCTGCCTTGATCAGGGTCGACAGGATGCGGACCAGGGTGGTCTTGCCCGCTCCGTTCGAGCCGAGCAGCGCGAAGATCGTGCCGGCCGTGACGTCGAAGTCGACTCCGCGGAGGACATCCACGTCTTTGAAGGACTTCTCGATGCCGCGGACCTGGATTGCTGGTGCGGTGGTCATTTCTTCTCTGCGTTCTCCGCGTCGTCGATCGCCTTCGTGAGGCGTGCACGCTCCTTGTCGATCCACTGCCTGCCGGTGTACGCCTGCGCGAAGGCCTCCGCGAAGTCGACCGGATCGTCGCCGACGATGTCACGCACGGGCATCCCATCGGCGGCGGCACGCTCCCAGAGGTCGGCGAGATCGCCGAACATCGTGATGAGTGTGTCGCCGTCAGTAATGCCACCGAAGTACATGAAGTACCGGTGCATCGCCTTGGCGGCCGTCGCGTACGGCTCCGGGAGCGCGTCGATGCGCGCCTTGTCCTTCTTGTACTGCTTCTTCTGCTCGAGCGAGCCGGTGAGGGTCTCGATCCACTTTGCGGCCATGTCAGTTCTCTCCTTCTGCGGGTTCGTTGTGGAGCGTTCCGATCCGTTCCGAGAGGAAGCTCCATGCCTTCCAGAACTCTTCGAGCTGTTCGCGCCCCTGCGCGTTCAGCGAATACACCTTGCGCGGCGGGCCCTTTTCCGACGGGACCTTCTCGACGTCGACGAAGCCCCGCTGCTCGATCCGGATGAGAAGGGCGTACACGGTGCCTTCGACGAGGTCGGAGAAGCCCTGTTCGCGCAAGCGCGCCGTGACCTCGTAGCCGTATGCGGGCGCCATGGCGAGGATGGCGAGGACGATGCCCTCGAGCGTGCCCTTCAGCATCTCGGTCATCTGCTGCTTCCCCATCGAGGCTTCCTTTCTGGTACTCAGTAATGCTGACTACCAGTAGATAGTAACACTAACTAGTGGTCGTGCAAGAAGCATTCTGGATGAGCTGGCCGGATGTGCCGGAGCGCTGTCCGAAAGGGCGCGGCGGCGCGACGGTGGGCTTGCGAGAATCGCCGTTATCGTAACGCTGTACAGAAAGAAGAGAGATGCCGCAGTATCGCGCCCACTTTGACGCCGAGGTCGAGTTCACGAACGGCGGTGGGCTGACCGTGGAAGGCTTCCGCATCGACCTTCCATCGCCGGATCTCACGCAGCCGCAGGTGGCTCGGCTGTTCGTGCAACACCTCGGTCTCGCTCTCGTCGGGGAGGTGCGGCTGGCGAACCTCGCGATCGTGGAAGAGGCACACCGGGGCACCCGCGGCATCGACGTGTCGCCCGGTGACACTGCCGCGGATGTCGCGGCCGAAGCCTTCACCCGGCCCCGGCTCGTGGAGCTGAGCCACGTCATCCGGGAGGGTCTCGTGACCTACCCCGGGTTGCCTGCGCCGGTCTTCACTCCACACCTCACCCGTGAGGATTCCCGCTCGCACTATGCGCCGGGCACTGAATTCGCGATGGACATCATCACGATGATCGGCAACACCGGCACGTATCTCGACAGCCCGTGGCATCGCTACGACGGGGGCGCAGATCTTGCCGCACTCAGCCTCGACTCGCTCGTCGACCTGCCGACCGAGGTCTTCCACCTGCACGATTCGCTTCAGCGGGGCATCCCTGCATCGGTCTTCTGGGATCGCGATGTCGCAGGCAAGGCGGTGCTGCTCGACACGGGTTGGAGTAGTCGCTTCGGCACGCCGGCGTACGCGGTCGACGCGCCGTATCTCACCGCCGACGGCGTCGACTACCTCGTCGGCGAGAGGGTGACCCTCGTCGGGATCGACTCTCTCAACATCGACAACACCCAGGGCACCGGCGAGCGGCCGGCGCACACGAGGCTGCTGGCCGCGGGCATCCATGTCGTCGAGCACCTCACGAACCTCGGCGAGCTTCCCCCGACGGGCGCAGTATTTACCGCCGTTCCGCCGCGCGTTGAGGGCTTCGGCACCTTCCCGGTCCGCGCCTTCGCCAAGCTCGGGAGCGCCGCATCGGCATAATGGGGTGACGCCGCGAGAGAACAGGTACCGGTTCCCCCACCATGGATGCCGACAAGGGCAGGGCCCCTAACATCCGCGATGTCGCGCGCCGGGCGGGCGTCTCGTACCAGACCGTTTCGCGGGTGCTGAACGACAGCGGCGCGGTTCGCCCATCGACCCGGTCCCGCGTGCTCGTCGCCATTGGCGAGCTTGGCTACCGACCGAATCCCGCGGCGCGGGCCCTCGCGACCAGTCGCTCAAGGACGATCGGCGTGCTCTCATCGCAGAGTGGCCTGTACGGACCGAGCACGAGCATCCAGGCCATCGAGGTCGCGGCTCGCGCGGCAGGCTATCGACTGAGCGTGACAAGCATCGATTCGAGTGAGTACGACTCCATCAGGGCTGGGCTCGACCATCTTCTCGGCCAGTCGATCGACGCGCTGGTCGTGCTAGCGCCGCAGGTGCGCGTCTTCGAGGCGATCAGGGAAGCCTCGATCGGGGTGCCGCTCGTGACCCTCGAAGCCACCGCACTCGATCCGGGTCGCGGCCTGTCGGTCGACCAGGAGCGCGGTGCGCGGATGGCTGTGCGTCACCTCATCGACCTCGGTCACACCGAGATTGTGCACATCGGCGGCCCGGCGGATTGGATCGAGGCGAACGCGAGGTTCGAGGGGTACGTCGGCGAGCTGCGCGACGCAGGACTGCGGGAGCGGGCGGCGATCATCGGCGACTGGACGGCGGAGTTCGGATACGTGGCTGGAGGCGAGCTACTGCGAGAGCGCGACTTTACCGCTGTGTTCTGCGGCAACGACCAGACCGCGCTGGGGTTCATGCATGCCTGCAGGGATGCCGGGGTGCTGGTGCCGGAGGATGTGAGCGTCGTCGGCTTCGACGACACCCCGGAGTCGACTCACTTTGCACCAGCGCTGACGACGATCAGGCAGAATTTCGTCGAGATCGGGCGACGGGCAGTCGCCGTGCTGATCGCTGAGCTCGACGGTGTGCCCGGCCCGGGGCACGAGCCGATTGCTCCGGAGCTGATCGTCCGAGCATCCACCGGTCCCGCCGCCCGCTCCTGACCGGCCCGAATTGCACCTGCTCAGGGCTCATTCGTGGCCCGGAGCCAAATACAGCCTGAGTTAGCCACCGGTGTCGGGGTTGGGCCTTCGTCGGTTGAGGTCGGGGCACCGTCGTGCGACAATGGAGTCGCGAAAGTGTGACCGGTCACACAGCCAGACAAAGGGGTTCGGATCATGGCGGATGGAGAGGCGGCGATTGCCGCAGTGCGTTCCGAGGTCGCAGCGCTGCACGGCGAACTGGTCCGGTACGGTCTCGTCATCTGGACGGGCGGCAACATCTCTGGCCGGGTTCCCGGCACCGACTACTTCGTGATCAAGCCGTCCGGCGTCTCGTACGACGAGCTTGCCCCCGAGAACATGGTCCTGTGCAATCTCGACGGCACCGTCGTCGCCGGTTCGCTCGGGAGCGATCGCAGCCCTTCGAGCGACGTTGCGGCTCACGCCTACGTCTATCGCGAGATGCCGGAGGTCGGAGGCGTTGTACACACCCACTCGACCTACGCGGTCGCCTGGGCCGCGCGCGGCGAAGAGATCCCCTGTGTCGTCACCGGCATGGCGGACGAGTTCGGGGGTCCGATCCCGGTTGGGCCGTTCGCGATCATCGGCGACGATTCGATCGGGCGGGGCATCGTCGAGACCCTGCGCGGCCATCGTTCCCGCGCGGTCATCATGCAGAACCACGGCCCGTTCACGATCGGGGTTAGCGCCAAGGATGCCGTGAAGGCCGCGGTGATGTGCGAAGACGCTGCTCGCACGGTGCACATCGCCCTTGGGGCCGGCCCGGTCATCCCGATTTCGCAGGATCGGATCGACGCGTTGTACGCGCGGTACCAGAACGTGTACGGCCAGAGCGGCGACGCCCGCCGATGACCACAACGGATGAGACCCTTCGCGAGGCGGTCGCTGCCGGGCGCGCGGTGCTCGGTATCGAACTCGGCTCGACCCGGATCAAGGCCTGTCTCGTGGGCGACGATCCGTCGCTGATCATCGCATCCGGCTCCCACGAGTGGGAGAACGAGCTCGTCGACGGCCTGTGGACGTACTCGGATGAGAGCGTGTGGTCGGGGCTGCAGTCCGCGTACGCCGACCTGGTCGCGAACGTGGAGCGCCGCGTCGGGCTGGCGCCGACACGAATTGCCGCGATCGGCGTGTCTGCGATGATGCACGGCTACCTGGTGTTCGACGCATCCGGCCAACTGCTCACGCCGTTCCGGACCTGGCGCAACACGACGACCGGCGATGCGGCCGCTGAGCTGTCCGACCTCTTCGGCGTGAACATCCCGCTGCGCTGGTCGATCGCGCACCTGCACCAGGCTGTGCGCGACGGCGAGGCGCACGTACCGGAGATCCGATCGATGACGACACTCGCAGGGTACGTGCATCGTCGGCTCACCGGTCGCAATGCTCTCGGCGTCGGGGACGCATCCGGCATGTTCCCGATCGACCCGGCGACCGGCGACTTCGACACGAATCTTCTTGCCCGGTACGACACGCTCGCGAGCGGATCGGGCCTGCCGCTGCCGCTCCGCGAGCTTCTGCCCCAAGTGCTTGTCGCAGGCCAACCCGCGGGCGAGCTGAGCGCGGCGGGCGCCGCTCTTCTCGACCCCCGTGGCCGGCTCGCCGCCGGCTCGTCGCTGTGTCCGCCGGAGGGCGACGCGGGCACGGGGATGGTCGCGACCAACGCGATCGCGCCCCGGTCGGGCAACGTCAGCGCTGGCACGAGCATCTTCGCAATGGTCGTGCTCGAGCGACCGCTTCGCCACGCGCATCCCGAGTTGGATGTCGTGGTGACTCCCGCCGGGATCCCTGTCGCGATGGTCCACTGCAACAATGGCGCAAGCGAAATCGCGGCGTGGGTGGCGATGTTCGCGCGATTCGCGGAGTCGGCCGGGCTCGCGCTCGACTCCGACGCGGTGTATGGAACCCTGTTCCGCGAAGCTCTTCTCGGTAAACCAGACGCCGGCGGACTGTTCGCGTACAACCAGGTGGCGGGGGAGCCGATCGCCGGTCTCGAGGAGGGTCGCCCGCTGTTCGTGCGGACGCCCGCGAGCCAGTTCACCCTCGCGAACACGATGCGCGCACAGCTTTACGGCGTCTTCGCAACGCTCGCGCTCGGCATGCGTATCCTCTCCGAGGAGGGCGTCGCACTCGACAGGATGTTTGCCCACGGCGGGATGTTCCGAACCGCTGGCGTCGCATCCCGGTTCCTCGCCGCGGCACTCGATGCGCCCGTGAGCACGTCGCCCACCGCTGGCGAAGGAGGCGCGTGGGGAATGGCCGTTCTCGCGGCCTTTGCGCAGAGTGGCGGAGGGTCCTCGCTCGCCGAATTCCTGCGCGAACGTGTCTTCGCGTCCGCCGAGCTGACCACGGTCGAGCCCGAGCAGGATGACGTCGCCGGGTTCGCTGAATACCTCGGCCGCTACAGCGTCGGACTTGATGTCGTGCGCGCGGCAATCACCGCTTTCTAGAAAGGACAGCCACCAATGTCGAAGTCAATCGTCCCCGATCTTGCAACGTACGAGGTCTGGTTTCTGACGGGGAGCCAGGGCCTCTACGGTGAGGAGACGCTTGCCCAGGTGGCCAGCCAGTCGCAGGAGATCGCGACGGAGCTGGGGGCTTCGGCGGACATCCCCGTTTCGATTCTCTGGAAGCCGGTCCTGACCGACAGCGAGTCGATCAAGCGGCTGTTCCTCGAAGCCAACTCGAACGACCGCGTTGTCGGCGTGATCGCCTGGATGCACACGTTCAGCCCGGCGAAGATGTGGATCAGGGGGCTGGATGCCCTGCAGAAGCCGCTCCTGCACCTCCACACCCAGGCCAACGTCGCGCTGCCATGGAGCGACATCGACTTCGACTTCATGAACCTCAACCAGGCAGCGCACGGCGACCGCGAGTTCGGGTACATCCAGGCGCGCATGGGTATCGCGCACAAGATCGTCGTCGGGCATCACTCCAACCCCGCTGTGACCGCGCAGATCGGTACGTGGTCGCGCGCGGCCGCGGGCTGGAACGCCGCCCAGAACCTGAAGCTCGCGCGCTTCGGCGACAACATGCGATTCGTGGCGGTCACCGAGGGAGACAAGACCGAGGCGGAGATCCGCTTCGGCCTGAGCGTCAACACGTGGGGGGTGAACGACCTGGTCGAGGCGGTGGATGCCGCGTCAGACCAGGCGATCGATGCTCTCGTCGCAGAATACGCTGACCTCTACGACATCGCCGATGAGCTTCTGCCCGGCGCCGCGCGCCACGAGTCGCTTCGCCACGGAGCGCGGATCGAAATCGGGCTCAGGTCATTCCTCGAGGCGGGCGAATTCTCGGCGTTCACGACGACGTTCGAGGATCTCGGCGGGCTCCGGCAGCTCCCCGGCCTCGCCGTGCAGCGATTGATGGCTGACGGCTACGGATTCGGTGCAGAGGGCGACTGGAAAACGGCCGTTCTCGTACGCGTCGCGAAGGTGATGGGCGCTGGGCTGCCCGGCGGCGCATCCCTCATGGAGGACTACACCTACGACCTCACGCCGGGCGCGGAACTTATTCTCGGCGCCCACATGCTCGAGGTCTGCCCATCGCTGACGACGTCTCGGCCGTCGCTCGAGGTGCACGAACTGGGGATCGGCGGGCGTGAAGACCCGGTGCGTCTCGTGTTCGACACCGACGCCGGGGATGCCGTCGTGGTCGCGATGAGCGACATGCGCGACCGCTTCAGGCTGGTGGCGAATGCCGTCGAGGTCGTGCCGTTGCCGCATCCGTTGCCGAAGCTCCCGGTCGCGCGCGCGGTGTGGAAGCCAGCTCCGGACTTCGCGACGAGCGCGGCATCCTGGCTCGCGGCCGGGGCGGCCCACCACACTGTCATGAGCACCGCGCTCGGCGTTGACGCATTCCGCGACTTCGCCGACATCGCGACGACCGAGCTGTTGGTGATCGACGCAGACACGACCGTCCGTGGCTTCCAGCAGGAAGTGCGCTGGAACCAGGCGTACTACCGGCTCGCCGGCGGCATCTAAGCGCGCCGCTTCTTCGCCGCGACTACTCGACCAGCGAGGTAGCGGCTACGCCGAGTACTGCGCGCGAATGACCGCACGGTGATCGCTCGGCAGCTCCGTCGTGAACTCGACGGGCCACGCGGGTCGCTCGCCGGTCAGCGACCACGCCGCCTGCACGGCCGCGCCGAGCGCCACGTACTCCGCCGGTTGCGGCACCACGACTGGCACGTCGAACACCTGGGCAGCTATCGCGCTCACCGCAGGATTCTGCGCGGCGCCACCAACGAGCAGGAGTCGCTCGGCGGTCACACCCTGGGCGAGCACCGCGTCGAGTCCGTCGGCGAGCCCGCACAGCATCCCTTCGATCGCGGCGCGGGCGAGGTTTGCCCTGGTCGTCGATGCGAGGGTCAGGCCGGTCAGCGACGCGGTCGCGTCCGGCAGGTTGGGCGTTCGCTCTCCCTCGAAGTACGGGTGCAGCACGGCCCCGCCGGAGCCCGGCTCGGCTTCGAGCGCGAGGCGTCCAAGCTCGTCGTGATCGACGCCGAGCAGACGAGCGATGGCGTCGAGTACGCGCGCGGCGTTCAGGGTCGCGACCAGCGGCAGGTAGCCGCCGGCGGCATCCGCGAATCCGGCGACCGTGCCGGTGACATCCCGCGATGGGGTCCCGGTCACCGCGAACACCGTGCCGCTCGTGCCGATCGACACCACGACATCCCCGGTGCTGGCCCCGAGCCCGAGCGCCGCGCCGGCATTGTCCCCGGCGCCGACCCCCACCACGAGTGCCGCCGAAAACGAAGGAGATTCGTGCGCGACGGTCACCGAAGCACCCGGTTCGAGCACCCTCGGAAGAATTAGTCCTTCAATTTGTGCGGCCTCGCGGCGGAGCGCACGAGCGACCAGGTCGCGGTCGTAGCTGTCAGTGACGGGGTTGAAGTATGAGGTGCCGCTCGCGTCTGAACGGTCGGTGGTCAGCTCGGTGAGCACGGGCCGCTCGGGGCCGAAGCCGCGCAGGCGCCAGGTCAGCCAGTCGTGGGGCAGTGCGACCGCGGCGACCCGCGCGGCGTTCTCGGGCTCCGCAACCGCCAGCCAGCGCAGCTTGGTCAGCGTGAACGAGGCGACCGGAACGCTTCCGGCGCGTTGCGCGAACTCCTCGGCGCCGACCTCGGCGACCAGGTCGCTCGCCGCCGCTGCGGAACGGGTGTCGTTCCACAGCAGTGCCGGGCGGATCACTTGGCCCTGAGAATCGAGCACCACCATTCCGTGC
>DASYEE010000181.1:0-8801 GCA_036499165.1 Galbitalea sp.
AGGCCGCCGAGAAGTACGGCGCCGACAAGGTCACGAGCTACGACTACAACCTGGCCGGCAACGGCAAGAGCCACATCATCGGCACGTCCGGTTCTGTCAAGGTCGTGCGTGTCAACGACGGGCCGGTCGTCGGCGTTCACATGATCGGCGCCCGCGTCGGCGAACTCATCGGCGAGGCGCAACTCGCCGTCAACTGGGAGGCGTACCCCGAAGACATCGCCCCCCTCATCCACGCACACCCAACACAGAACGAGGCACTGGGTGAGGCCTTCCTCGCCCTCGCCGGTAAGCCGCTGCACGCCATCTGAGCGCGCTCGGCACCCCGGAACTAAGCTAGACACGCAGCATTCGGCAATATAAGGAGCATCACTGATGAGCGAATCCGTCAACCTCCCGGCACTCGGCGAGAGTGTCACCGAGGGCACGGTGACCCGCTGGTTGAAGAACGTCGGGGACCGGGTGGAGGTCGATGAGCCACTGCTCGAAGTTTCGACCGACAAGGTCGACACTGAAATCCCGTCGCCCATCGCCGGCGTGATCGAGGCGATCCTGGTCGCAGAAGACGAGACGGTCGAGGTGGGCACACCCCTCGTCACGATTGGCGATGGGTCAGGCGGAGGCGATGCCGCTCCAGCCGCGCCGGCAGAAGAGACTCCCGCTGCACCGGCAGAGCCCGCGCCGGCAGAAGCCGCACCCGCAGAGCCTGCACCAGCCGAAGCTGCACCCGCAGAAGCCGCACCAGCGGAATCTGCACCAGCAGAGCCGGCAGCCACGCCAGCCAACGAAACGCAGGATGCGCCGGTCGCCGAAGTGCCGTCGACCGAGGCGCCGGCCCCTGAGGTCGCCGCACCCGACGCACCCGCCGCTCCGGAGCCGGCAGCCCCTGAGCCCGCACCCACAGAGGCCGCACCCGCCGAAGCCGCGCCGGTCGCGGAGGCCGCACCGGCCGAGCCGTCGGCGCCAGCTCCCGCGCCCGAGGTGGCTTCGCCAGAGGCGACTGCACCCAGCTCACCAGCTGCACCAGCAGAACCGGCCCAGGCCGAAACCCCGGCCGCCTCACCGAACGCCGGTTATGTCACCCCGATCGTCCGCAAGCTCGCGCACGACAAGGGCATCGACCTTTCCGCAATCGAGGGCACCGGCGTTGGCGGTCGCATTCGCAAGCAGGACGTCCTGGCTGCAGCCGAGCCTGCCGAGGAAGCGCCCGCTGCCGAAGCTGCACCAGCCGCCGCGGTCGCCCCAGAGCTCGAGACCTCGCCGCTGCGCGGAACGACCGTGACGATGTCGCGCCTTCGTCGCGTGATCGCCGACCGCGCTGTCGTGTCGATGCAGTCTTCCGCCCAGCTGACCTCGGTCGTCGAGGTCGATGTAACCCGCGTTGCCAACTTCCGTGACGAGGTCAAGGGCAAGTTCCTTGAGAAGACCGGCGTGAAGCTGTCGTTCCTGCCGTTCTTCGCACTCGCTGCAGCGGAGGCGCTTCGCGCGTACCCCGTTGTGAACGCCACGATTGACGGCGACTCGATCGTCTACCCGGATCACGAGAACATCAGCATCGCCGTCGACACCGAGCGCGGGCTGTTGACTCCGGTGATTCGCAACGCCGGTGACCTCGATCTTGCAGGCCTTGCCGGCGAGATCGCCGACCTGGCGACCCGCACCCGCGAGAACAAACTGAAGCCTGACGAGCTGGCCGGTGGCACCTTCACGCTGACCAACACGGGTTCCCGCGGCGCGCTGTTCGATACGCCGATCGTCTTCCTGCCGCAGGTTGCAATCCTCGGCACTGGCATCGTTACGAAGAAGCCCGTCGTCGTCACAGACGACGGACTCGATGCGATCGCCATCCGCTCGACCGTGTACCTGGCACTCTCGTACGACCACCGCGTCGTCGACGGAGCAGATGCAGCGCGATTCCTCGTTGCGGTCAAGAACCGTCTTGAGAACGGAAGCTTCGAGAACCACCTCGGTATCTGATCGCTCTCATTGGCGCCGCATGGCAGCCAATGACGGCGTGCCTCAGCGGGTCTCGGCCTGCTCACCGCTCAGATAACTGCGAATACGCCATCCGGCCTTCGACCTGACCAACAGGACGGAGGCCGGTTTCGCGGTGGAGCCCGATCCCCGGCGATCGAGCTGCACCAGCGCTGCGTCTCCCAGCCGCTCAACGAGCTTCGGCGCCGGCGCGGCAACCACGCTTTCGCGAGGCGTCTCGCTGCCCTTTTGCATGTGCTGGATCGCTGCGGTATCGATCACGAGCGCCCCGGATGCGGCCTCGTCGACATCCACGAGGCAGCGTACCGAGCGGGTAACGAAACATCGTTCGCGAGCTGCAAACAGCGCGGGCAACGCGGTGATCGGGTTTGCGGAGTGGCTGGCCTTCGCGCCGACCGACGGCTGTGGAGACGGACTCGCCGCCGACTGCGCATTGCCGTGCCGAATCGGCGAGTCGGCGCGGGCCGGCTGCGCGCGCCCGGACTGCGGCACAAGAACCAGCGCGAAGATAAGCGCAACGGTCACCGATCCCGCGGCGATCCACACCGGTCGCCTCACCGACCGAATGGCGGGAAGCGCCATTGCTCTCGCGAGTTTGGCAGGGCTCGAATCGAGCAATTGCCCCAGCCAGTCGTACGACGTTGCCGCCGGTCGACCGGCCCCCGAGCCGAGCCTGCCGATGGCCGCCGCTGTGCCGACGCCGGAATCGCGCTGAAGCACCGCGCCCGGAGTCTGAACGCCGCCCCTGGGGGCGGACGGTGCCCGGACCGAGAATTCGAGAGAGGTCGGGCGGGCGAAGTCGAACAACTTCGCCTCGAGTTGGGCCGCGAACTCGAACGTGGGGCTCGCCGACGTGGCCTCCAGCCATGCGTCGAGGGGCTCCACACCGGGCGAGCCGTCGATTGGACGCACCGAACTCAGCACGAGCCGCGCCAGCGTCGCAAGCGCCACCCTGTCTCTTCTGACCTCTGGCATCGCGTCAATCGTCGCGACCGAGCTGCCGACGTCGAACACGGTCGAGTGCCCGAACCCGAGGATGACCGGCTCGCCCGCCTGCCCGATGTGGATATTCGTTGCTCGGAGGTTCGTGTGTGCGACTCCTCCCCGATGGAGGCGGGTGATGGTCGACGCCAGCGGGGCGAGAAGCGTCACAGCCTCGCCGGGTGAAATGTCGCCACGATCGCGAAGCCAGTTCGCCACGCTCCCCCGTTGAACTCGCTCGAACGCGAAGACGGGATGCCGCGTCTCGGTCGAAACGACATCGACGAGCCGCGCGCAGTGCTCTCGGGGCACGCGGCCGAGCGCCTCCAGCTCACACCCGACCGCGTCATCCGTCACCTCCGGTCGAAACACCTTCAGCGCCAGGTTGCCGGTTGTTCCCGCGCCGAGCATCACCTCCGACCGAGAGCCCTCGCCGAGCGTGCGCACGAGCCGGTAGCCGCCGAGTGTCGCTGGTGTCGCATCCTGTGTCTGCATCTCCTCATCCTGACCACCCGCCTCTTCCGGAGGATCGTGGTTGCCGCGATCTGCGGAATCCCGTGCGCACACCGGCATTGGTGAGGAGAAGCCGCAGACCACGGGACGCTGCGCCTT
Source organism: Galbitalea sp. (assembly GCA_036499165.1). Taxonomy (GTDB): domain Bacteria; phylum Actinomycetota; class Actinomycetes; order Actinomycetales; family Microbacteriaceae; genus Galbitalea. The sequence goes on from DASYEE010000181.1 coordinate 3,586, forward strand.
TCACGACCGGAGGACGCCCTAAACGTGCCTAGACTAGGGCTGTGGTCGACATTGTCGTCACGGGGCTAAGCGCCAACTCCGTGCCGTATCTCGACGCCCTGGCCCTTCAGCGGGCAACTCACGCTGATGTGGTCGCCGGGCGGGCGCCAGACACCGTTCTCCTTCTTGAGCACCCGTCCGTATACACGGCGGGCAAACGCACGGAGGCAAGCGAGAGGCCGTTCGACGGCACTCCCGTCATCGATGTAGATCGAGGCGGCAAGATCACCTGGCATGGGCCGGGGCAGCTTGTCGGGTATCCGATCGTGCATCTACCCGATCCCATCGACGTTGTCGCGTATGTGCGAAGGCTCGAAGGCTCGATCATCGGCGTGCTGCAATCCCTCGGCATCGACGCCGGTCGGGTCGATGGCCGTTCGGGCGTCTGGCTTCGAGGCACCGACAAGATTGCCGCGATCGGCATCCGCGTCGCTGAAGGCGTCACCATGCACGGCTTCTCACTCAACTGCTCGAACAGCTTCGACGCGTACGAGCAGATCGTGGCGTGTGGCCTCGTCGATGCCGGTGTCACGAGCATCTCGCGCGAGCTCGGCCGCACGGTCACTCCTGAAGACATCATCCCCCTCGTTTCAGAACAACTAACCCGGGGCCTCAGCCTCGACCGCACGGAGGTTACGGCATGAGCCATCCCATCGAAGGCAGGAAATTGCTCCGCCTCGAGGTGCGGAACGCCGAGACTCCGATCGAGCGCAAGCCCGAGTGGATCAAGACCAAGGCGAAGATGGGGCCGGAATACCAGCAGCTCCAGTCACTCGTCAAAGGCGAAGGGCTGCACACCGTCTGCCAGGAGGCGGGATGCCCGAACATCTTCGAGTGTTGGGAAGACCGTGAGGCCACATTCCTGATCGGCGGCTCGCAGTGCACCCGCCGCTGTGACTTCTGCCAGATCGATACGGGAAAGCCCGCCGACTACGACACGGATGAGCCGCGCCGCGTAGCGGAATCCGTCACCGCGATGAACCTGCGCTACGCGACCGTCACCGGCGTCGCCCGGGATGACCTTCCCGACGAAGGTGCGTGGTTGCACGCCGAGACCGTCAGGGAGATCCACCAACATAACCCGGGAACCGGGGTCGAGATCCTGGCGACCGACTTCTCCGGAAACCCTGAACTGCTGCGCGTGGTGTTCGACTCGAGGCCAGAAGTGTTCGCGCACAATGTCGAGACCGTGCCGCGCATCTTCAAGCGGATTCGGCCCGCGTTCCGATACGAACGATCGTTGGATGTGATCAGCCAGGCCCGCGACTACGGCCTGATCACGAAGTCGAACCTCATTCTCGGAATGGGCGAGACACGGGACGAGATCCGCCAGGCGCTTCGCGACCTGCACGACGCGGGCACGGACATCATCACGGTCACCCAGTACCTGCGACCAACACCGCGGCACCTCCCGGTCGACCGGTGGGTGCGTCCGGAGGAATTCATCGAGATCAAGGCGGAGGCCGAGGAGATCGGGTTCCTCGGCGTGCTCGCCGGGCCGCTTGTGCGCTCGAGCTACCGGGCCGGACGCCTCTGGGCCCAGTCGATGGTTGCCAAGGGTCGCGAGATTCCCGCAGGGATGTCATCGCTTGCCGACTCGACCCTCGGCTTCGCGCAGGCGGTGTCCTGAGCGGACGGCCACGGCGGCCTGGAAGGGCCGTATCCTAGACAGCATGGCACGAGCGACTGAGCCCACAAAGGCACCAAAAGAGCCCAACCGTCTGAAGCAGATGTGGGACGTCTTCAAGATGACCCGCAAGCATGACAAGCGTGCCGTGTGGTACATGCTCGTCGGACTCATCCTGCCTGTTGCGGCCGGCCTTCTCCTCGCGTTCCTGCTGCCGGGCAACAGCATCCTCTCGATCGTGCTGTACATCATTGCCGGCGTTCTCGGCGGTGTGTTGATCGATGTGATCATCCTCGGCCGCCGTGCTGAGCGCGCGGCATACTCACAGATCGAAGGGCAACCCGGCGCGGTTGGCGCCGTGTTGAAGAACTCTGTGCGGCGTGGCTGGCAGGCAAGCGAGATGCCGATCAACGTGAGCCCGCGCACCCAGGATGCCGTGTACCGGGCCGTTGGCCGGGGCGGCATCGCCCTGATCGGCGAGGGTCCACGCTCACGCACCCAGCGCATGCTGGAGGACGAGCGCAGAACGGTGGCCCGCGTGCTGCCCAACGTGCCTGTCACATTCCTTTACGTCGGGCCCGACAAGGATTCGACGCCGCTCTACAAGCTGGCGGGGAAGTTGCGCCAGATCAAGCGCACCCTTCGCAGGGGCGAGATCGTGGCCGTGAGCAACCGTCTCGAGTCGCTGAAGCGTCCTCCGATCGGGATTCCGAAGGGCATGGACCCGAATCGGGTGCGCGCCCCGCGCCCTCGCTAGTGCCGAACAGCCTGGCCCGGCGCCTGGGCAGCTCCGCCTAGCGCCGGACCAGGATGGTGCCCACCCAGCGGTCGTGCAGCCCGCGCTGGTCTTTGTCGAAGATCACCGCAGGGATGACGAGGCAGAGCAGGATGGTGCGGACGATCGGTCGCCAGAGGCCCAGGTATCCCGGGCGGACAGGAACCACGCGCATCCCGAGGATGATGTGGCCGATGCTGCCGTTCACGAGCAGCAGGAAGATCACCTGAATCACGGCGAACAGGCCGAGGACCTTGAAACCGAACGGGTCGGGTCGCAGGCACGCGAACACGATCAGGTACGCGATGGCCCAGTCGATCGCGATCGCAGCGACCCTTCTGCCAAATCGCCCGATCGAACGGGGGCCGGACTCTGGCAATCCGAGTCGTTCTCCCGGCCAGTCTGCGGAGTCGGGTGCGGCTTCGGGCATCCACGAATTCTATCCGTTGCCGACTCCCGTAACATGGCCGAAACAAAGGCGTCACGGTAGCGAAACCCCTCGGCCGTAGCCTTCAGTCAGGCTGCGCCTGCAGTTACCCAGTAATCCATTGGAGTCGCCCTACATGTTCAAAGATTCCTCCGAGGTCCTGAAGTTCATCAAGGATGAAGACGTCAAGTTCCTTGACATCCGGTTCACGGACCTCCCCGGTGTGCAACAGCACTTCAATATCCCGGCATCAACTGTCGACGAGGAATTCTTCTCCGTCGGCCAGCTCTTCGACGGCTCATCCATTCGTGGGTTCGCGAACATCCACGAGTCGGACATGCAGCTGATCCCCGACGTCACCACCGCGTACGTGGACCCGTTCCGCGTCGAGAAGACGCTGATCATGCTGTTCGACATCTACAACCCGCGCAACGGCGAGATTTACCACCGTGACCCGCGCCAGGTTGCCAAGAAGGCCGAGAAGTACCTCGCCTCCACAGGAATCGCCGACACCGCGTTCTTCGCGCCTGAGGCGGAGTTCTACATCTTCGACGACGTGCGCTACGAAGTGAAGCAGAACGCCAGCTTCTACTCCGTCGACTCCGACGAGGGCGCCTGGAACTCTGGCCGCGTCGAGGAGGGCGGAAACCTCGCAAACAAGACGCCGTACAAGGGTGGCTACTTCCCCGTCAGCCCCATCGACAAGCAGGCCGACCTTCGCGACGACATCAGCCTCAAGCTGATCGACGCTGGCCTGATCCTCGAGCGCGCTCACCACGAAGTTGGCACGGGCGGACAGGCCGAGATCAACTACCGTTTCGACACGATGGTGCACGCGGCAGACGACATCCTGAAGTTCAAGTACATCGTCAAGAACACGGCGCTGGAGTGGGGCAAGGTTGCGACCTTCATGCCCAAGCCGCTGTTTGGCGACAACGGCTCCGGCATGCACACACACCAGTCGCTCTGGAACGGCAGCCAGCCGCTGTTCTACGACGAGAGTGGCTACGGTGGACTCTCCGACATCGCTCGCTGGTACATCGGTGGCCTGCTGAAGCACGCACCCGCAGTCCTGGCGTTCACGAACCCGACGCTCAACTCGTACCGACGCCTTGTGCCGGGCTTCGAGGCACCCGTCAACCTCGTCTACTCCGCGGGCAACCGCTCCGCGTCCATCCGCATCCCGATCACGGGAACCAACCCGAAGGCCAAGCGCATCGAGTTCCGCGCGCCGGATGCCTCCGGTAACCCGTACCTGGCGTTCGCGGCACAGCTGATGGCTGGTCTCGACGGCATCAAGAACAAGATCGAGCCGCACGAGCCCGTCGACAAGGATCTCTACGAGCTGCCGCCCGAGGAGGCCAAGAACATCCCGCAGGTTCCCGGTTCGCTCGCCGAGGCTCTCGAGGCTCTCGAGGCCGACAACGAGTTCCTGACCGCGGGTGGCGTCTTCACCCCGGATCTCATCCAGACCTGGATCGCGTACAAGCGCGACAAGGAGATCATCCCGGCGGCGCAGCGCCCCCACCCGTTCGAGTACGAGCTGTACTTCTCGGTCTAGCTAGATCCCGCGGGATTGGCGGTACCAGTCCGCAACGAGTCCGCACGAGTGTCGAAACGGTCCTTGAAAACGGCCGCCACGACCGCTCGTGCGGACTCGTCTTTGTCTGGCCACAGGTGCCCATAGACGTCGAGTGTGGTCTTCGCGGACGCGTGCCGCAGCCGCGTCTGGACGACCTTGACGTCGAGCCCTGCGGCGATCAGGAGACTCGCGAAGTAGTGCCGCAGGTCGTGGACCCGGAAACCCTCAGGCAGCCCCACCACAGCCTCTCTCGCGGTCCTGAATGCGACGTCCACCGTTGTGGGCGTGACGGGCCGCCCGAAGGCTCCCACAACTAGGTTCTCGCTCCCCCACTTCGCCGGGACGCGGTTGAGTTCGAGAGCGAGCTCGAGCGGGATCGGGATGGCTGTCTTCGACATCTCGGTCTTCAGCGGCACGCCAGGGTACTGGATCGCCGGGCTGATGATCCCGCGCATGAAGTCGACGTCCTGAGTGCGTAGGGCGACCATCTCCCCGGCCCGCAAGCCGGCGAAGGCACCGAGCAGCACGACCGGGCGGAAATGCTCTGGGAGCGCGTCGTAGAGCGCCCACACCTGCTCAGTGGTCGCGACATACGGCCGTTGCTTCGGTGCCGGCGGCGAAGTGCGTCGTGACACCGGTGAACGCGGCACCAGACCGTCGTGAACGGCATCGGCGAACAGTTGGCTCAGCCGACGGTGCAGGGCGTACACGGTCGATACCGCATAGTCACGCTGCAGCGTAGCCACCCACGTCTTGACCTCTGAGG